>UROL01000224.1 GCA_900549495.1 uncultured Eubacteriales bacterium
GATGTGTATAAGAGGCAGGCAGGGTGCCTGTTAAGGGAATCAGAAATTGGCCTTGATGGTGGAAATCAGGATATCTCCTGCCACCACCCGATCCTCCGGGGCGAAGCTATGCTCAAAATTGTCGGAGTAGAGCACCTGGGCGTTGGGGGGGAATTCCTCGTCCCCCTCCCACACAAGAAGCTGCATATAGCAGCCGGGCACCAGCTGGAACTGGTATCCCGCATCTGCGTGGTTCAGCTTTACCGCCCCCATTTTCTCGCAGGCGGCCCGGAAGGCGGCAATCCGGGTGCCGAAGGTGAAGGCCGCCCGGGTCAGCACCCGGCCGGTATAGGGGCCGATGTACATCTCCCCCCAGGGCATTTCCCGGAAGGTCTTCCACTGGCCCCCCCAGGGGGTCTGCCTGCTTTCCAGCAGGTAGCGCAGCAGGAAGGTCTGGGTGGGCAGCGGGGGGACAGGGCCGCCGTCCAGAGCACGGATGGCGTAGTCCGGGTGGGCAATGGCGAAATCCCGGCCCAGCAGCCGCAGGGTAAACTCCCTGCCGTCCCAGCAGGCATCCGGCAGCCGGGTCAGGGTTTCCTCCGGGTTCAGGCCCCGGAACTGCTCTTCGTAATAGGCAAAGGGTACTTCTTCCTTGTGATTTTCAACTTGCATATTTCTTATTCCTTAGTCGTGTAATTCCAGGGGTTGCCCGTCCGGGTCACGGAAGAAGACATAGTGCCCGCCATTGGCGGTGTCCTCGTGGATTGGCTCTGTTTCAATTCCACGGGCATTCAGCCAGTCTCTGGCGGCGGTAATATCCGTCACCCGGAAGGCAAGATGCCGCAGCCCCAGTGCCTCCGGCCCGGTGACACGCTGGGGGGCGTTGGGGTGGATAAACAGCTCAATCACGGTATCTCCCAGCCGCAGCATCCGCAGGTAGTCCCCCTGAGCAGGTCGCCAGGTTTCCTTTTCTACGGTGAATCCCAGCTTGTTTACATAAAAATCCAGCGCTTTTTGCTCATTGGAAGCAATAACGGCAATATGATGGGTTCCTTCCAGCATGGTCACATCTCCTGAACACTGTGGGGGAACAGGGAGCTGTCGGTGTGGGGCAGGAAGCAGGCGGCCACAAAGGCATCCATATACCCCGGGTGGGTGCTCAGCTCCAGATAGGTCATGTTGGCGGCAATCTCGTCCAGCTTTTCATTGGCCGGGTCGCTCATGGCCATGGCGTAGGCCCCGGCCAGGGAGGAGTTGCCGATATAGTGGAACTTTTCCAGCTCCACATCCGGGAACATGCCGATGTTCACGGCGTTTTTCATATTGATGCCGGAGCCGATGCCACCGGCCACATACACGGTGTCAATCATCTCCGGGGTCATGTCCACACTGGCCAGCAGCGTGGCGATGGCGGAGAAGATAGCCCCCTTGGCCCGGATGAAATTGTCGATATCCACCTCGTTGATGGAGATTTCCCGGCCGGTGTCAGAGGCGTGCTCCTCAGCCAGAACGAAGCGGCCCATGCCGTGGGCATCCCGCTTCACCCGCTCCCCCTCCCGGACGAACAGACCCTTGGCATTGATGATGCCGCAGCGGAACAGCTCGGAGATAATGTCGATAATGCCGGAGCCGCAGATGCCCACGGGCTTCTGCCCCGCATCGCCCACAATACGCAAGGTGGGCTCCATGGTGGTTTTGTCCAGGGTGCAGGCTTCGATAGCGCCGTCGGTGGCCCGCATACCGCAGGAGATATCGCCGCCCTCAAAGGCGGGGCCGGCGGAGCAGGCGCAGCTCATCATAAAGTCCCGGTTGCCAAAGACGATTTCGCCGTTGGTGCCCAGGTCGATGAACAGGCTCATTTCGTCCTTGTCCCATAGCCCGGCGGCCAGGGTACCGGCGGTGATATCGCCGCCCACATAGGAGCCGATGTTGGGGGCAATCAGCACCGGGGCCAGGGGATTGGCAGGGAGCTTTACGTCCCCGGCCAGCAGCCCCTGCCAGCCGAAGAAGCTGGGCACATAGGGCTCCATCCGCACCGGCTCGGCATCCACCCCCACAAACAGATGGTTCATGGTGGTGTTGGCACCCACCGCCAGGCGCAGAATGCTCCGGGCAGAGATATGGGCCCCGGCGCACAGGTGGGCGATAATGGGGGACAGGGTCTCTTTGATAATGGCATCCTGGAGCTTCTTCCGGCCCCCGGACTTGCCCTGCTCGATGATGCGGTTGATAACGTCTGCGCCGTAGCGAATCTGGCCGTTGCCAGAGGAGCCCTTGGCCAGAATCTTGCCGGTCTCCAAATCCAGCAGCACCATGGTAACGGTGGTGGTGCCAATATCAATGGCGCAGCCCACCAGGGCGGTATCCGTGGGGGCGGTGATTTCCATGCAGTGGAAGCAGCCGTCCTTCAGCTCGCCCTTGACGCACACGTTCCAGTTGTTTTCCCGGAGGGTGTGGGCCAGCTTGACCATTACCGGGAAGGGAATGGCCACCTGCTCTACCCCCAGAGCATCCTGGATGGCCCGGGTCAGCCGCTCGTTGTCCGGCATGGTGTCGTCCAGAGTGGGCTCTTCCAGGGTGAGCAGGGCCCGGCGATAGGAATTTTCAAAATGGATGCCGCTTTCCCGCAGCTGGCTCTGGCAGGCTTCGAAGATGGCAACCTCCTGGGGGCTGGACAGGTCGGCGGTCTTCATCCGGGACTGGTAGGCGCTGGCAATGTCCGGCACCATCACCGTCACGTCCCCCATTACCTTGGAGCAGCAGCTCAGCCGCCAGCCGAGCTTATATTCCTCCTGGGAGATGTGGCGGCTCTGGGGCGCTTCCAGTTCTCCCTCCAAAAGCTGCACCCGGCACTTGCCGCAGGAGCCATTGCCCCCGCAGGGGGCATCGATGGCCACATTGGCCCGCCGGGCCACCTCCAGAAGGTTGTCCCCCCGGCTGCACTCCACGCTTACAGGGCTTCCGCCCTCAATTTGAAAGATGACCCTAGGCATATACAATTCCCGCTTCCTTTCGTAATCTTTGGACAGTATAACACCTGTCTCTTATACACATCTGACGCTGCCGACGAATAGCCTTGTGTAGAT
>UROL01000225.1 GCA_900549495.1 uncultured Eubacteriales bacterium
GGACAGGGGGCGTTATCAGCAGCGGCGTGGTGGCCCTGGTTACCAGGCTGGGGGGCACCCTTTCCGTGCTGGGGGGCCTCTCCCTGGCGGTGCTGGGGGGCGGCGTGTGGCTGCTGACCAGCGGCGTCCGCTCCATTGCCCGGGTGAGCCACTTCCAGAAGTACCTGCGGGTACTAGGGGACAAAACCCGGTGCGAGCTGAACCAGTTGGCCAGAATCGTGGGCAAATCCCCCAAATTTGTCCGCAAAGAGCTAAAGGGCATGATTGACGAGGGCCTGTTCCTGGAGGGCCACCTGGACGAGGAAGAGGGCAGCCTGATTACCAGCGACGATTCCTACGTCCACTACCTGGAGGCAAAGCAGAAGCAGGCCCTCCACCGCCAGCAGGAGACGGCCCAGGCCAGGCAGGCCCAGGAGGCCGCCGACCAGCAGAAGCACTCCGCCGAATTGCAGGAGGTGCTGGACCGGGGCAACGCCTTCATCCGGGATATCCGGGCCTGCAACGATGCCATCCCCGGCCAGGAGGTTTCGGACAAGATAGACCACATGGAAACCCTGGTGCGCCGTATCTTTGACCGGGCCCAGAGCCACCCCGAGGTGGTGCCGGAGCTGAAAAAACTGATGGACTATTATCTGCCCATGACCGTGAAGCTGCTGCGGGCCTATGCGGACATGGATTCCCAGCCCATCCAGGGGGAAAATATCCAGAGCGCCAAACGTGAGATTGAGCAAACCCTGGATACCCTGAACGGTGCCTTTGAAAAGCTGCTGGATTCCATTTTCAAGGCCACGGCCCTGGATGTTTCCACGGATATCTCCGTGCTGAACACCCTGCTGGCCCAGGAGGGGCTGACGGACGATGCGCTGGCCCGCCTACGCAAGCAGCAGGAGACCAACGGGACAGAGGAAGAATAACGAGAGGAGCGCACCTTATGGAAAACGATTTCACCAAAATTGCAGTCCCCAGCCTGACCCTGGAGCCGGAGCTGGGGGAAACCGCCGAGACGGCTGTTGCTGCCGCCCCGGAGGAGCCCAAAATTCCCGAGCCGGTGCTCACGGCCCAGGAGCAGCAGCTGGTTCAGGAATTCGCCGCCAAAATCGACGTGGAGAACACCGCCCAGATTTTGCAGTACGGCGCAGGCACCCAGAAGAAGATGGCGGATTTCTCCGATGCCGCCCTGGCCAATGTCCGGGCCCAGGATTTGGGCGAGGTGGGCGACCTGATTGTAAACGTGGTGGGGGAGCTGAAGGGCTTCGATGCCGAGGAGGAGAAGGGCTTTTTCGGCTTCTTCAAAAAGCAGGCCAATAAGCTGGAAGTGATGAAGGCCAAATACGACAAGGCCGAAGTCAGCGTGGAAAAAATCAGCGATGCCTTGCAGCAGCACCAGATTCGCCTGATGAAGGACTCCGCCATGCTGGACCAGATGTACGACCAGAATCTGGCCTATTTCAAGGAGCTGACCATGTATATTCTGGCCGGCAAGCAGAAGCTGGAGCAGGTGCGGGCCGGGAAGCTGTCCGACCTGGAGGCCACCGCCAGACGTACCGGCCTGGCCGAGGATGTCCAGGCGGCCAAGGATTTGGCGGACAAATGCCAGCGCTTCGAAAAGAAGATTTACGATTTGGAGCTGACCCGGGCCATTGCCATGCAGACTGCCCCCCAGATCCGCATGATTCAGAACAACGACAATGTGATGGTGGAAAAGATACAGACCACCCTGGTAAACACCATCCCCCTGTGGAAAAATCAGATGGTCATTACCCTGGGCATTGCCCACGCCAGCGAGGCTGCCGCCGCCCAGCGCCAGGTGAACGACGTGACCAACGCCCTGCTGCAAGCCAATGCCAAGCGGCTGCATACCGCCTCGGTGGAGACAGCCAAGGAGGCCGAGCGGGGCATTGTGGATATCGAGACCCTGAAAAAGACCAACGCCGAGCTGATTCAGACCCTGGACGACGTGGTGAAAATCCAGCAGGATGGCCGCACCCAGCGTCTGGCCGCCGAGGCGGAGATGGCCAAAATGGAGTCCGACCTGAAAAACAAGCTGCTGAATATCCGCAGCGGAAGTTGATTTTTCCGGCAAATCCCCGGCCCCTTCCTATTTTTGGGAAGGGGCCGGTTCCTTGTCCATAGACAAACCGGACTTTCCGGAAAAATGGTGTACAAATTATCGGACGGAAATTTGGCTAGAATTGTCACAGGCGGGGAGCGTGTCAAGACTTGTATTTCCCTTTTTTTCATGCTATGATTCCCGTCGAGTTTGGCTTCAAGGAGAATGATCAACATGCAGAGCACAAACAGCACCCGGCAGCAGCGGGCGGAATTTGCCGCCCGGGAGCGTGCCGCATTCAGCAAGATTCCCGGCATGACGGAGCTTCTCCATACTCCCCCGGAAAAGCGGGAGGATATGGAGTGCCGCTACCCGGATGCCGCCTTCGCGCTGATGGTGGCGGGGCATCTGTCCATGGGCAACCAGGAGCAGAATGCCATCCACCAAAAGGCCTACCTCTCCATCCTGGGAGGGGAGTCCATTCAGAACGTCCGATTCCGCTATGACTACGACCTGGAGCAATACCTGGAACGCCATATGTGGGATTGACGCCAAACAGCCCTGCTGCCACCCTTTGCAGCGGGGCTGTTTGCCCCTTCCTGGGGAAACGGCGGCCTTTATGGCACGAGAAAACCGGGGCCGCCTTGAAAAAAGGGGGAAAATGGTGTATACTGTCTCCAATCAATGCTGGGGCAAAAAGGAGTCTTTCCATGCAAACCGTTTATAAAATGCTGGTCATCAATCCCGGCTCCACCTCCACCAAGGTGAGCTATTTTGAAAATGAGCGCAATGTGTACACCGAGAGCATCTTCCACGATGCCCCGGAGCTGCTGGCCTATCCCACCGTCAACGACCAAATTCCCCTGCGCCGCCGGGTGGTGGAGGACTTTGTCCGGAGCCACGGCCTTCGCATGGAGGACATGGATGCCTTTGTGGGCCGGGGCGGCAGCGCCTATCCCCAGGCGGCTGGGGTGATGGAGATTGACCAGGCTCTGGTTCGGGAC
>UROL01000226.1 GCA_900549495.1 uncultured Eubacteriales bacterium
CCCCTGCCCTTGTGCAGATAGGTCATGTGGGCCAGCACGTCATAATCGCCCCCGGCCTGGACACAGGCCAGCATCCCCTGGAAGTACTGCCGCTGGGCCTGAAAGACGGTTTTCCCCTCCCAATAGGGGGCGAAATAGACGTCCACATCCTCCACGAAATGTACCGAGCCCAACACAAAGTCGTAGTCTCTCCGGGCAATGTCCCGGGCCATCTGCGCCTGGTTGTCGGGGTAGAGGCCGTATTCCATTCCCCGGCGGATTTTCACTTTGGTGGAGTGCAGGTGGTCATACTCCCGGCTGTAGTCTTCCTCAGTGAAAATCATGGGCTGCTCCTGGGCACCCCGGACATAGTCCATGTGGTCGGTGAAGCAGATTTCCCGCAGACCGGCTCGTTCGGCGGCCAAAACCATGGCCTGGCCGGAGTCGTTGCCGTCGAAGGAAATCCGGGAATGCATATGATAGTCAAACATGGTCAATTTCCTCCCAAAATTGTCGGAACGCCGTGGGCAGCGCTGCCTGGGTGCGGATTTCCTCTTCGGTGAGCCAGACAAAATCGCCGCCGCACTGCGCTGCCTCCAGATAATACCCCCGGAGGTTCCATTGAATATGAGTGAAGATGTGCTTCCGTTCCACCCGGCGTTCCGGCCCCCGGATGGGCACCCCCATTTCCCGGGCGGCCTCCATGGCCTCCTCCAGCTCCAGCTTCCCGGCCAGATTGGGAAACTCCCACAGTCCTGCCAGCAGACCTGTGTTCTCCCGGCGGTGCAGGGCATAGCGGTGGCCGCAGCGGAGGATGAGCACCGTCCTGTCCTCCTGCCGCTTTTCCCGCCGGGGGGAGCGGACAGGAAGGGCCGGAGCCGTTCCGTTTTGGCAGGCGGCGCAGATTTCCCGGCAGGGGCACTGGCCGCATTGGGGCGGACGGTTGGGGCCGCAGAGGGTGGCCCCCAGCTCCATCAGGCTTTGGGTGAATTCCCCGGCATTGGGGGGATAGATGGCCGCCAGGGCGGTGCGAACCTTCTGCTTGGTTTGCGACAGGTCGATGGGGGAGGCATCATCGGTGAGCCGGGCACAGACCCGGAGCACGTTGCCGTCCACCGCCGGGGTGGGCTGGCCAAAGGCAATGGAGCAGATAGCACCTGCGGTGTATTCCCCAATACCGGGCAGGGCCAGAACCGCCCCATAGTCCCTGGGAAAGACCCCGCCGTATTGGCTTACAATCACCTGGGCTGCCTTTTTCAGGTTCCGCACCCGGCTGTAGTAGCCCAGTCCCTCCCATAGCTTGTGGAGCTTCTGGTCGTCGCAGTCTGCCAGGGCCTGCACATTTGGAAGTTCTGCCAAAAACCGGGCATAATACCCCTTGACGGCCTCTACCCGGGTTTGCTGGAGCATAATTTCCGAAATCCAGATGTGGTAGGCGTCCCTGTCCTCCCGCCAGGGAAGGGTGCGCTTTTGGGCCTCGTACCAGGGCAGCAGCAGCCCGGGCAGCGCCGGGGGAAGCGTGTATGGATGCATAAAAACTCTGTCCTTTCGACAATCCTGAGACTATTATAAGGGTACGGTGCCCCCTTGTCAAGGCAGGGGGGCCGCCGGAAATCACGGGCAGTTTTCTTGCCCATTGGAGGAATTGACCATGAAAAAACTGCTGCTTTTCTTTCTGCTGCTCTGGCTTCTGGGCCAGCATGCCGGGGCAGAGGAGGTGTCCTCGCCAACCTGTGTGAACAATTCCTCCGGCATTCCGGACCGGGGGGCGCTGTTCGACGGAGATGAAAAGCAGGCCCAGCAGCTGCCATCCGGAGCCTCGGTGACCTTCAGCGCCCGGGATGGGGTGGCGGGCATCTATCTGGTGTTTGACCTGCCCTATGGGGAAGTGACCCTGGTGGAGGGTACCCGGGCCCAGCGGGTGGATACCGAAGGATTGCTCCACTGCTATCTGGATGTCCGGGATTGCCTGGGCCATGCCCCCCGGACGGTGACCCTTCGCTTCTGCTCCGGGGAGGCCCAGCTGAATGAGCTGCGGATTTTCTCCCCCGGCCCTCTGCCGGAGTGGGTGCAGCGCTGGGAGAAAATCCCCACGGGGGAGACGGATTTGCTGCTGCTCAGTGCCCATGGGGATGACGAGCAGCTGTTCTTTGCCGGGCTGCTCCCCTGGTACGCCGCAGAGCAGGGAAAGCGGGTTCAGGTGGTCTACCTCACCGACCATCGGAACCTGGTATCCTACCGGGTGCACGAGATGCTGAATGGCCTTTGGGCGGTGGGAGTGCGGGATTACCCCATCTTCGGCCCCCTTCCGGACTACTACACCTTCAGCCGGGAGGCGGCCTATGATTACTACCAGACCCAGGGCTATTCCCGGCAGGCAATCCTGGCCTTTGTGGTGGAGCAGCTGCGCCGCTGCCGCCCTTTGGTGGCTGTGGGCCACGACACCGAAGGGGAGTATGGCCATGGGATGCACCAGCTTGCGGCCCAGATGCTGATGCAGGGCGTGGAGGCAGCCGGGGAGCCGGAGGCGTTTCCAGAATCGGCTGCCCGGTACGGTGCCTATCAGGTGCCCAAAACCTACCTCCACCTGTACGGTGAGAACCCCATCATCATGGACTGGGACATTCCCCTGACACGCTTTCCGGGGAAAACCGCCTATCAGGTTACCCGGGACCTGGGCTTTGCGGCCCATGAAAGCCAGTGGGAGGACTTCGCCTGGTACTTCCAGGGGGCCGACCGGGCAGATGAGGTGGAAGCCTATAGTCCCTGCCGCTATGGCCTCTACCGGAGCACCGTGGGGCCGGATACGCTGGCCGGAGATTTCTTTCAAAACCTGCCCCGGGAACCGGAGCCCTCTGTCCCACCGCCCAGCCAGGCTCCCCGGCCCAGGCAGCCCGCCGCCGACCCGGGCCGGAATGCCCGGGAGGCCTGGCCGGCCATCCCCGCCGCCGGTACTGCCGCCCTGACCGTCGCAGTCGCCTATAG
>UROL01000227.1 GCA_900549495.1 uncultured Eubacteriales bacterium
GCAGCGTCAGATGTGTATAAGAGACAGATGTCATAGAGCTGCCGGATTCTTCCCTCGTCAAAAATCTCTCCGGGGGTGCCCCAGCCAAAGAGGGAATCCCCCTTGACGGTGATGATTTTGTCTGCCACCTTTTCCGCCAAGTCGATTTCATGCAGGGACATAATGACGGTGATGTTCTTCTTCCGGGCCATCCGGGTGAGGATGGAGAGCAAATCCAGCTTGTGCCGCACATCCAGGAAGGAGGTGGGCTCGTCCAGAAGAATCAGCTCCGGCTCCTGGCAGATGGCCCGGGCCAGGAGAATCCGCTGGCGTTGGCCGTCGCTGATGGCGGTGAAGTCCCGCTCGCTCAAATCCAGGGCATGGACGGTTTCCATTGCCTCGTCCACTGCCATCTCGTCCTCAGGCCGGAGAACACCCAGTCGGCCGGTATAGGGGTAGCGGCCAGTAGCCACGATATCCCGGCAGGTGGTCAGCTCCACCTTGATGCGCTCTGTCAGAATTACCGCCATGATTTTGGACAGCTCCCGGTAGGAATAGGACGGAATCGGTCTGCCCTCCAGCAGCACCTGGCCGGAAATGGGCGGCAGCTCCCGGGCCACGGTTTTCAGGAAGGTGGATTTTCCCGCCCCATTGGGGCCAATCAGAGCCACAATCTCCCCCTTCTGGATTTTCAGGGAAATGTCCCGGATGACAGGCACGCCATGGTAGCCGATGGAGAGATTGCGGGTTTCAAAATAAGGCTCTGCCATATCCGTCATCGCCTTCCCTTCTTATGCAGCATCATATAAATCACAATGGGAGCACCGAAAATAGAGGTGACGGTGCTGATGTTCAGCTCCGTGGGGGCGAAGGCCGTCCGGGCAATCAAATCGCAGAGCATACAGAATACCCCGCCCCCCAGGAAAGTGGCAGGAATTACCACCAGGGGCTTGGAGGTATTCAGGCACCGCTTGATGAGGAAGGGCACTGCAATACCCACAAAGGAAATCGGCCCTGCAAAGGCCGTCACCGTGGCGGAGAGGACACTGGAGAGCACAATCAGCGCTGTGCGGAACACGCCGATGTTTACGCCCATGCTCTGGGCGTAGGCCTCCCCCAGCTGGTAGGCGCTGATGGGCTTCGCCATGAGGAAGGTCAGCACCGCCGTGATGCCCACCACCACACCGGCCACCCCCACATTGCTCCAATTCATGCCGGAAAAGCTGCCCTTAGACCAATTGTGCAGGTTAATAATGTCGGAGTCCGCTGCGAAGGTCACCACGAAATCCGTTATGGCCGTGCAGATATAGCCAATCATAATTCCCGCCACCAGCAGTGTGGACATTCCCTGGATTCTCCTGGAGAACAACAGAATAAAGCCCACCGACAGCAGCGAGCCCATAAAGGCGGCGCCAATCAGCGCATAGGAGGAGACACTGCCAAAGGCATTGACAAAGTAAATCATGGCAAAGGCCACAACCATTTTGGCGCTGCTGGAAATTCCCAGGACAAAGGGCCCGGCAATGGGATTTTCGAAAAAGGTTTGCAGCAGGAAGCCGGAAAGGGAAAGTGCGCCCCCCAGCAGCGCCGCCATGAGAATCCGGGGGAGCCGAATTTTCCAGATGATGTTCACCTCGGTGGTGGTTCCGGTTTTGGTGAAGATAATCTGAATGATTTTCCTAACGGGAATGGGCACATTGCCCACGTTGATGTTCAGCACCGTGATGGCAAAAAAGGCCCCCAGCAGCAGCACAAACACCAGCACATACCGTGCCCGGCGGCGGGCATTCATCCCCCGGTAGGCCCCGGCGGTGGCCGGGGCCTGGGGGGCAGCTCTATCTACCATGGACTGCTTCATGGATTACGATACCCGGGTGAGGAAGGTCATCTGGCTCTCGTCCCCGCCGGTCAGCGCCAGGTGGATATCCCGAATCATCTCACCGACGATGTCCGTAGCCTGGTAGAAGGTCTTTCCGGTGCACCAGACGTTCCCCTCCCGGACGCCCTTAAAATCGGCAAAAAGCGCATCCTTGGCCAGCAGCTCGTCAATGGTGGAAATGGGTTCGCTGATGGATGCATTGTAAATCAGCACATCCGCATCCGCCGCCGTGGCATAGAAGTTCTCCATGGTAATAGAAATGGAGGTGGCGGATTGGTCGGTCACCAGATCCTCGAAGGCGTAGCGGCCACCGGCCAGAGCAATCATCTTGGGGATATAGTCCGTGGGCTTGCGGATAACCACGGAGCCGTCGGAGTTTACCGCAAAGAAGGCGACTGTTTTACCGGTGCTCTGGAAATTTTCCAACTCCCGAATGACGGCAGCCTGGCTGTCGAAGAAAGCCTCTGCCGCCTCCTCCCGGTCCACCAGCACCGCATAGAGCTTAATCCATTCGGTTCTGCCCAGGGGATGGGGCTCGTAGCTGGAGCGGTCCACCAGGACGGGGATTTCCAGGGCCTCAATCATCTCTTTGACCTTGGGCGTGTGATAAATCATGGTGGATTCAATAGCCAAGTCGCAGTCCTGGCCAATCATCAGCTCGTAGTCCGGCTCGCTGTATTTCCCGGCGAAGAGTATGGTGCCGGCATTCATAGCCTCTACGGCGGCATCAATATACCACCCGGAGGCTCTGGTGCCTGTAAGGCGGATATGATCCACCGCATCCACCGCCGCGAACAAAGACATGGCCGAGGTGGCCGCCAGGTAAATCCGGTCCAGGGGCTGCTGTAAGACGGTGATGCCGTTGTCCAGCCCCTGGGGAACCTGTCCGTCCTCCGGAACCACCAGGAAGTTCCCTCCGTTTTCCACGGAAATCAGGGTATACTCCCCTTCATAGCGATACAGGCGGAAGCCCTGGGCATATTCCAGGGGTGTCTCCGCCACAAAGGTCAGGCCGGGAATTTGGGGGGCTCCCTCTGCCAGAGCAGAGGGAGCCCCCC
>UROL01000228.1 GCA_900549495.1 uncultured Eubacteriales bacterium
CCATTCAACGTGCCGCCCGGAAACCGGGAGGGGGCGGGCGATTTTCATCGCCCCTACGGAGGCTCAGAAGGTTTTACATTTCACCGTTCAACCACGCCGTTGTTACAGGGGATGAGCACCCTGGAATTCTACGTGGAGGGGGAGCATTTGCCAGTGGCTTTGGGTGATGGTGTCCAGCTTTTGGGCGAGCTTTTCTTCCAGGCCGGGGTTGCGGGTGATGCACAGCAGGGTGGGGCCGGCACCGCTGAGGCAGAAGGCGGCTCCGGTGGTACGCACCAGGGCCTCGATGCGGGAATAGTCGGGGATCAGCTTCTTCCGGTAATTCTGGTGGAGGCGGTCCTGCATTCCGTTGCGCAGCAGCTTTTCATCCCCCAGCTCCAGGGCCTTCAGCACCATGGCACCATGAGAGATATTATAGATGGCATCCGCCCGGCTCACCTGCTCCGGCAGCACGCTCCGGGCCAAACTGGTGGGCAGGTCGAAGTCCGGCACCAGGGCCAGGAATTCCCAGCCGGGGTGCAGGGGGAAATTCACCGTCACCGGCAGGCCGTTGTCCACCATGGAGGCGGTGAGGCCGCCGTAGAAGGCCGGGGCCAGATTGTCCGGGTGGCCCTCCATGGCGTTGGTGATGTTCAGCAGGCCCTGGGTGCTCAGCCGGTTGCCCCGGAGGACATTGGCCCCCATGGCCCCCGCCACCAGCAGGGCGGCGGAGGAGCCCAGGCCCCGGCAGATGGGGATATGGGCATCGATGTGGATTTTTACCCCCTTCACCGGCTCGTTCAGGGAGGCCAGCACGGCGCAGTAGGAGGCGTAGGCCATATTGTCCGGGCCGGAATAGGCCTCGTCGCAGCCGGTAATCTCCAGGCCCACCTCTTCGGTCTCTTCAAAGGTCACGTCGGTATACAGGCTCAGGGCGCAGCCGAAGGCATCGAACCCTGGGCCCAGGTTGGCGGTGGTGGCAGGAACGCGGATGGTCACTCGATTCATTTTCCCTCACCCTCCAGCCCCAGCACATAGGCGGGCATATCCTGCTTGTCAATTACGCCGGTATGGCGCTCCTGCTTGCCCCGGAGGGAGGCCAGGGGGCCGGGGATGGGCACCCCGGTAAGCTGCCGGAGCCGCTCCATCTGGGCAAACTCGTCGCCGCTGGTATCCCCGCCAATGGCGGCAAGGACAGCAGCCGGGAATTTATAGGGGGAGGCGGTGGAAAGAACCACCATGGGGGTATTGTCCCCGGTCCGGCTTCTGTAGTCCTCTGCCGCAGCAAAGCCGGCGGCGGTGTGGGGGTCGCAGAGGTAGTGGTGCTCCCGGTATACCCGGCCGATAATCTCCCCGCCCCGGGCATCGTCGCAGCAGCCGGCCCAGAATTCCCGGTCAATGGCCTGCTTCAGCGCCGCCGGAACGGTATACACTCCCTGCTCCTTCAGCTGGGCCATGAGGGAGGCCACCAGGGCGGTATCGCCGGAGAGGAGGTACAGCAGCCGCTCCAGGTTGGAGGACACCAGAATATCCATGCTGGGGGAATTGGTCTTCAGCAGGGGCCGCCGCCGGTCATAGGTGCCGGTGCGGATGAAGTCGGTAAGCACATTGTTGGCATTGGAGGCGCAAATGAGGGTACCCACCGGGAGGCCCATTTTCTTAGCCAGGAACCCTGCCAGAATGTCACCGAAATTGCCGGTGGGGACGGAGAAGTTCACCCGGTCCCCCAGCCGGATTTTCCCGGCGGCCAGCAAATCCTTGTAGGCCCGGAAATAATACATCACCTGGGGAGCCAGACGGCCAATATTGATGGAGTTGGCGCTGGAAAGCCGGAAGGGCAGGGGCCTATCCTGGAAGGCGGTGAAGATTTCCTTCACCCCGGTCTGGGCATCGTCGAAATTCCCACGGACGGCGCACACCGCCACGTTGCTGCCCTCCTGGGTCACCATCTGGGCCCGCTGCACCTGGCTGACCCCGCCCTGGGGATAGAAGACGCAGATTTTCACCCCGGGCACATCCTGGAAGCCCACCAGGGCAGCCTTGCCGGTGTCGCCGGAGGTGGCAGTGAGAATCAGGATATCCTCTTTTACCCCCTTCTCCGCCTTGGCGGCGGTAAGCAGCTGGGGGAGCATGGACAGGGCCACATCCTTAAAGGCAGAGGTGGGGCCCCGGAACAGCTCCAATACGGACAGGTCGCCCACCGCCACGGTGGGGGTCAAGTCCTCGGTTTCAAATTTCCCGGTGTAGGCCCGGGCCACCAGCTGGGGCATATTGGGGATGTCCGGCAGCAGACTTTCCAGGATGGCGGCGGAAATCTCCTGGCTGGTGCCCTGGATAACCTTTTCCCAGTCCAGGGACGGAATATTTGCAGGCATATACAGCCCGCCATCCGGCGCAAGACCGGACAGCACAGCCTGGGCGCTGTCCACCCATGGTGCGCTGCTTCTTGTGGAGTGATAGAGCATGGTTTTCCTCCTTATTCTACAATGAAATTGCACAAAAAACCCGGGGCAAATGGCGAAATCATTTGATTTTTGTTGTAATTGAAATCTGATAAGGTATATGATATACTGAACCGTAACAAATTGCAAGTACCTTTTACAGCGGATGTTTGTTTTTGTGCCGCATACAAAAACCACCCCGCCCATACCCCGGATTCAAGTGCATTTTGAATAATTTTCAGAGAAAATCCCAGCTCCCAGGAGGCCGGGTTGAATGCCACCAGCCCCTTCCCGGCTCCCTCTCTGAGGGAGTGTCGTCCGATGAATGGGGAAATGTGAAACATTCAGAGTTTCGTAGGGGCGATGAAAATCGCCCGAACCCCCGGATTTTAGCGAGTACCCGGGTGGATGGCACCCGCCCATTCCCGGCTCCCTCTATGAGGGAGCTGGCACGCCCAAAGGGCGTGACTTAAGCGCC
>UROL01000229.1 GCA_900549495.1 uncultured Eubacteriales bacterium
CATCTGGAATATCCCCCTGAACCATCCTGTGAACCTGGCCTATGAGGCAGCCACGGCGGATTTGAACGATGTCAATATGATTGACCCATTCCACCTGGAGGCCTATGGCGTTACAACGGTGAACTACAACCGGGATGTGGAGGCATTCCCCATCCTGGAGGCACTTTTCGAAAAAATTATGGGCACCTGCCCCTACAAATCCCCCACGGACATGGGGGTGAACATGGTGGGCAACTGCATCTTCGACGACGAGGCAGTGAAATTTGCCTCCCGGCAGGAGATTATCCGCCGCTACTACATCGCCGTCTGTGACCTGAAGCAGGGCAAATGCGGCGAGGAAGTGGTGCGGAAGCTGGAGCTGCTGATGCGCAAGGCCGGTGTCACCCCGGAGGAGCGCACCACCGTAGCCCCCGCCCTGGCCCGGGAGGCCCAGACCGGGAACGCCGCCGCCGCCATGGAGCTGCCCGACGGCACCATTGTTACCGGCCGCACCACCGACCTGCTGGGGGCCTCCTCGGCGCTGCTGCTGAACGCCCTGAAGCACCTGAGCAACCTGCCGGACGAGATGCACCTGATGTCCCCGGTGGTTCTGGACCCCATCCAGCACCTGAAGGTGGCCCACCTGGGCAACCGCAATCCCCGGCTGCACACCGACGAAACCTTGATTGCCCTGTCCATCTGCGCAGCCACCAACCCCCTGGCGGAGCTGGCCATGGAGCAGCTCTCCAAGCTCAAGGGCAGCGAGGTGCACTCCACCGTCATCCTCTCCCCAGTGGACGAAAAGGTTTTCAAACGCCTGGGGGTAAACCTCACCTGTGAGCCAAAATACAGCGTGTAAGCGCCAATATACAGCAAAACGAGCCGCCTCGCAATGAGGCGGCTCTTAAAATACCAATCCGAAGCCAATGTCGGCAAAACCATGTCCGGGACAAGACACATCCGCCCCAGCCTGGACAATGCCATAGCCAAAAAAAAGCCAATCGGCAGCCCCCAAACCACCAGGGACAATATCCCGGCGGGATTCCTCCGCCACTATCCGGCTTTCTGCAATGGACTGTTGGAGGAATAAAAGGCCAGGGTGCCGGTTGGGGCACCCTTTTCTTCTTTTGGCATTATACGTTATTATCCCGATGCTTTTTGCCTTTTTGAGTAATACGATATTGAAAGTCTCCATCTCTGCGGGGTTCCAGTTCTATGTATCCCCCATTTTTTGCCTCTATAATAACAGATTCTTGAACCTTTCCCTCTAATTCTTTTTTACTACGAATATCGCAACCAAAGAACAGCGTATTTAGCATTTCTTCGATGCTGGATATTTTGGTTGATTCACTGCTGTTTCTCAAGTTCACAGCCTCCATGATCATTCTTTGTCAAACGGTTCTGACAGCGACCTCTTGCGGAACAATATCAGCAGGAGTGCTGTCATGGAAATCAGAGCAGAAGCCACTGCGGGAGCTACATATGGGTCTCCGGTTTTGGGATTGCTCCCATAGTGGCCGCTGGCAGTTTTTGTAAAAGTAACCGACAGAACACCATCCAGATTCAGGTCCTCCACGGTCAGCTTTTCGTTTTTAAGACTTGGCAGCACCGACTGACCATTGAGACTTACAGCCGTGACCCGGTATCCCTGCTGGGGTGATAGCGTTACCGTAAAAGGCTGGTGCCGTTTGACCGCCACCGTCCCGGTGCTGGAAAGCTTCTTTTCTCCAACCGCAACAGTCCCTTTTCCTATGATTTCCACACGCAAAGAAACCTCGTCCGGAACATTGGTAGACAGCACCGTGGTCAAGGCCAACGCCCGGACAGGTATCCAGCACAGCAGCACACAGAGAAAGGTCAGCAACGGGATAATCTTCTGACAGCTTCTGTGTTTCATTGAAAATTCAGTTATCTTTACTCTACTACAACTTCAGAAGTGAAGGTAATAGTACTCTTATAATCACCGGCAAGTGCCTTGCCCCACTCAGTGGGGTGTACGGAAACCTGAACTCTCTCCATAGTGCCGTATTTAGGAGCTAATGTTCCGTTATTAATTGTCGCTTTTTCTTGCACAGTACCATCAATCTGTCCTTTAAAGGTTAATTCTTTAATAATTTGCTCGACACTATCTCCATCTCCCAATAGGTTATACGAGATTTGGGTTGAAACGTTTTCTGATATAAAAGGTTCATGGGAGATAGTTACTTTCACATTCTTTCCAGATGCAAAATTCTTCGAATCGGTAATGGTGATATTTCCAATATCCGTACGTGTCTGTCCGAATGGAATTTCCTGATCCGCCGGGATATTCAGCACATAGCTGGCGCTGGGGACGGTGGTGGTCAAGGTCGTGGTATTGGGGGTTGCATTTGCGGCAAAGGCTGCGGGCAGTGCCGAAGCAAGCAGTGCCAATGCCAGGATGAGCGCAGAAAATTTTTTCATAGTTTTCATAGTGATACTCCTTTTTTATTTCCCCGGAGGGGGATGGTTTACAGGTTACGCAGAAAAGGCTAGTTGTGCCGTAAAGGTGACGGTCGCTGTATATGTGCCGGGGTTGGCCGCTGCCCATGCGCTGTCGGATATTTGCAGTTCAAAGGCGGATGGAGTTGTGCCAACTGCCGTGTGCCCAAGAGCGCTTATGCTCCCATCTTCCATTCGGTCGTAGACGAGACTGCTCCCCGACGCCCATTCGAAGAGGCCGCTGTCCGTCCTTACATAGAACGCAAAGGGAATCGTTGTGGATGTGCTTTGGCTGGAAAATACGCCGCTGTGGGATACGGTAACGGTCAGATAGGCGCTTTCCGAAAAACCAGAGGATTGGACAATGGATGGCGCGCCAAGGATACTGATATGCTCCCCATAGAGTAGACACTCGAAATAACAAAAATTCGAGACTACACT
>UROL01000230.1 GCA_900549495.1 uncultured Eubacteriales bacterium
GAGCTGGTTCGTCCGGTGGAAGGCGGTGCTGCTGTGCCTGGGGTATCCGGGGATCAAGGTGCTGATTACCCGGCGCACCTACCGGGAGCTGTACAACAACCACATCGCTCCCCTGCTGCTGATGCTGGGGGATGCGGCCAGCTACCACAAGGGGGACAAAATTTTCTCCTTCCCCAACGGCAGCACCATTGCCTTTGGCTACTGCGACGGCGACGACGACCTGGGCCAGTACCAGGGGGCGGAATATGACGTGTGGTTTGCCGACGAGGCGGGGCAGTTCCAGGAAAATTGGCTGGTGCAAATCGATGCCTGTGTCCGGGGGGCCAATGCTTTCCCCAAGCGCACCTATTACACCCTGAACCCCGGGGGCCCCAGCCACGGCTATTTCAAGCGGCTGTTCATCGACCGGCAGTTCCAGCCCCAGGAGCACCCGGAGGACTACGCCTTTATCCAGGCCCGGTGCACCGACAACCAGGCCCTGATGAAAAGCCAGCCCGGATATCTGCGGAGCCTGGAAAAGCTGCCCCCCAAGCTCCGCAAGGCCTGGCTGGAGGGGGACTGGGACGTGTACCAGGGGCAATTCTTCGAGGACTTCCAGAACCGGCCGGAGCACTACCGGGACAGGAAATTCACCCATGTCATTGACCCCTTTGAGATTCCCGGGGACTGGAAGCTCTACCGCAGCTTCGACTGGGGATACCACCGGCCCTTCTCCTGCGGCTGGTGGGCGGTGGATTACGACGGGGTGGCCTATCGGATTCTGGAGCTGTACGGCTGCACCGGCACCCCCAACCAGGGCGTCCGGTGGACGCCGGACCAGGTTTTCGACAAAATCCGGCAAATTGAGACGGAGCACCGGTGGCTCCGGGGGAAGCGGATTATCGGGGTGGCGGATCCCGCCATATGGGATGCAGAGACCGGGGAGAGCATCGCCCAAACCGCCGCCCGGCGGCAGGTGTATTTCCAGCCCGGGGACAACAAGCGGCTGCCCGGCTGGATGCAGATGCACTACCGGCTGCAAATGGACGGCAACGGCTATTCCCAGATGTATATTTTCAAAAATTGCCAGGCCTTTATCCGCACGGTTCCCCTGCTGCAATACGACAAATGCAGGCCGGAGGATGTGGATACCGACGGCGAAGACCATGTGGCCGACGAGGTGCGCTATTTCTGCATGTCCCGGCCCATCCGGCCCCGGGGGGAGCCGGAGGCGGACAGCTACAATACCTCCCCTATGAAGCTGTTCCTGGACATTCCCAGGGAGGGGATTACAGCGGCCAGAAAGCGGCCGGGATTGGAGATTATCGGATGAACGAAATGAAAAGTCCCCCGGTGGGGGCCAGAGAGGTGCGCCAGGCCCGGGCCACCCTGAACCGGTATCGGGAGGGGAAGGCCAACCTGGAGCGCCGGGTGGTGGAGAATGCCCAGTGGTATAAGCTGCGGCACTGGGAATGTATGCGGGGCCATGGGAGCAACCAGGTGGAGCCCAGCTCCGGGTGGCTGTTCAATGCCATTGCCAGCAAGCACGCCGACGTAATGGACAATTTCCCCAGCCCCAATGTGCTGCCCCGGGAGGAGGACGACCGGGCAGAGGCCAAGCTGCTGGGGCAGATCCTGCCGGTGGTGCTGGAGCAGAGCGAATTCGAGCAGGTCTATGACGAGGTAAACGACAGCAAGCTGAAATACGGCACAGGCATCTATGGGGTGTTCTGGGATGCAGGGAGCCTGAACGGCCTGGGGGACGTGACCATAAGGAAGGTGGATATCCTGAATCTATTCTGGGAAAGCGGCATCGGGGACATTCAGAATTCCGCCAATGTATTCCATGTGGAGCTGCAAAGCAACCAGTCCCTGGTGGCCCGGTATCCCTTCCTGAAGGACAAGCTGGGCACCCCGGAGGAGCTGGGCAGCCGCTACCTGTATGACGACCGGGTGGACACCAGCGGCAAAACCGCCGTGGTGGACTGGTACTACAAGCGGGAGCAGGGGGGCAGACAGGTGCTGCACTACTGCAAATTCGTAAACGACACCGTGCTCTTCGCCACGGAAAATCAGCAGGAGTACGCCCAGCGGGGGTGGTATGACCATGGGCTGTATCCCTTTGTATTTGACCCGCTGTTCCGCACCGAGGGCACCCCCTGCGGCTTTGGCTACATCGACGTGGCCAAAAGCGCCCAGGAGTACATCGACCGGGGGAACCAGGCCATTCTGATGAATCTGCTGGTAAACGCCCGGCCCCGGCACTTCATCCGCAGCGACGGCAGCGTAAACGAGGCGGAATATGGGGATCTGAGCCGGGACTTCGTCCATGTGGAGGGGGGCCTGGGACAGGACAGCATCCTGCCCATCCAGTCCACCGGCCTTAGCCCGGTGTATCTTTCGGTGCTGAACAGCAAGGTGGACGAGCTGAAGGAGGTCACCGGCAACCGGGATATCTCCACCGGGGGCACCAGCAGCGGCGTCACCGCCGCCAGTGCCATCGCCGCCATGCAGGAGGCGGGGAGCAAGCTCAGCCGGGACAGCAACCGGGCGGCCTACCGGGCCTTCCGGAAAATCTGCCTGATGGTCATTGAGCTGATTCGCCAGTTTTATGGCCTGCCCCGGTGCTTCCGGATTGTGGGGGCCGGAGGGACGGAGGAATTCGTCCGCTACAGCAGCCAGGGAATCCAGGGCACGGAGGATGCCCTCACCGGCCTGACCCGGGTGCCCCTGTTCGACATCAGCGTGTCCGCCCAGAAGCAGAGCGCCTATTCCCGGATGAGCCAGAACGAGATGGCCCTGCAATTCTACTCCGCCGGGTTCTTCGACCCCCGGAACGCCCAGCAGGCCCTGGCCTGTATGGACTGTCTCTTATACACATCTCCGAGCCCACGAGACCG
>UROL01000231.1 GCA_900549495.1 uncultured Eubacteriales bacterium
GATCAGCCTCGGTCTCGTGGGCTCGGAGATGTGTATAAGAGACAGGCGAATGGGAATGTCCGATTCTGCCCGGATTTGCCGCAGCAGCCCTTCATAGGGGGTCAGACCTCCGGCAAGCAGGGCGCTGCAAAGCTCCAGCCGGTCAGCGCCCCCGGCAATGGCTGCCCGGGCAGAGGCCAGGGAGTCCACACATATTTCCAAAAGCATATCCATCTGTCCTTTCTGCCTGCGAAAGAGGCTGCAACCGATTGCATGGCAGAATTATTTCCGCCGCAACATTACTATCATACCATAGAAAACACCCAATTTCCATGCTCACTTTCTCCAATCTTTCTGTCCCATTCTTATGGAACATCCCATCTTGCAAACCGGCTTTCGGTGCGCTATGATGAAAATGCAAAGAGGAGTGAGTCCAATGTACTAAGTTATCCCCAATCCGCAGAAAGCGAGGTTACCCACCGATGGAGCCCACCTTTGAAAGGAAATAACCCTCAGTCATCGCAGTGATTAGGCGAAAGACTGGGGGTTATTTCTTTCTTGTTTGTCCCCGGGAGAAGCCTCCCAGGGAATTTTCAACGGCAGATGTGGGGGTTATAGCAGACTATCCACCAGCTTGACCCAGCCCTCGTAGTCCAGGGCACCGGCGAAGCTCTCCTTTACAATATTGCCGGAGGGGCCGATGATGACCGTGGTGGGGACATACATGGTTTGCAGGAAGTCCAGCTGGTCGCAGTGGTGTAAAATGGGGTAGGTGACCCCCAGGCGCTCCAGGATGGCCCGGACTTCCTCGTCGGAATCGGGGGTGGAGAAAACGCCGATGACCTGGACGCCCTTGTCGGCGTATTCCTCGCTGAGCTTTTGCAGGGCGGGGAGCTCGTTGACACAGGGGCCGCACCAGGGCTCCCAGAAATTCAGAATGGTCAGGTTGTAACCGGCGAAAATCTGCTCCGTCACCGGGTTGCCATCCAGGTCGGTGGTGTCGAAGAGGAATTCCGGGGCGAAGGGAACCTTATCGTCCCACCGCAGGGAAAGCTCCCGGATGTAGACATTGCCTGCCTCACACTGCACCTGATACTCATAGGCGGTTCCGGCGGCTTCGTTGCATAGGAGCAGGGTGACGTAGCCGTCCTGCGCTGCGGTGAGCTTAAAATGTTGATTTCCGTCCTCGTCTGTCTCGCCGGTGTCCACCGACAAAACACCCTCCTGATCCATTTTCGCGTCCCAGGTGCCGGGCAGAATCAGCTCCGGCTTGACGGTGACGTTCAGCGCATCATCCACGCTGACCTCCAGCCAGAAATAGTAGAGGGGCTGCACGCTCTCCCAGGGGCGCTGGTAGGCAAAGGTGAAATAGGCATCCCCGGCGCTGACACCGATAATGCGGAAATTATGGGCGGTAGGGGAGCCCACAACCAGCTCCGGGTCCGACTGGGCGGTGACGGTGCCCAAATCCTGGACGGCGGCAATCTCCTCGTCCTGGGCGCTGACCAGCCAGGCATACCCGGTGCTGGGGTTGCAGGCAAGGCTCACGTCCACACACCGCTGGGGTTCTCCTTCGTAATCGGCACTGGCTACAGGAAACACCAGAAGCAGAGCGGTCAGCAGCAGACAAAGCAAACGTTTCATAATATGTCCTCCTTTTCGGTTGGGGTTTCACCATCACTATACGATATCCCCTGTCGGAAATCAAGCTCCGGCGGATTAAAGTATTTTTAAGATGGAGAAAATTCCGGGGGATGAAGGCCTGCCCCCGGTGGAGGTATACATTATATAATATAGAATATCCTCCGGTGTCCCCAGGGACGGCATTTGCCTGGCCGCAGAGGGAGGACAGCTGTCCACAATAAAAATCTCCGTTATACACGAAAACCGGGGCAAAACTTTGTAAAAAATCCTGAAAAAATGCTTGACATTTTGATTTCCAGATGGTATCATAGCCGTGCACGTTTGGGGATGCCCTGCGTGCAATGCGATGATGCAGGAGATTGCGTTGAAAAACGGTAACTTCTGCGGAGTATGTCCGGTCATCGGGCGGCTGAACGCTTCACTGCGCTGGCGTATATCGCCGGGCGTGAGGAATGGTCGGCGCTTGTCGGCCAATTTTCATGCCCCGGAATGATACGCACGGAGGCGCGGACAGAAGAGTTCGACCGTACCCAGCCATCTCACAACTGAGTACGTCACATCAAGGAGGAAAAACAAACATGGCAAACCAGCAAATGATCCGCATCCGGCTGAAGGCTTATGATCACCAGC
Source organism: uncultured Eubacteriales bacterium (assembly GCA_900549495.1). Lineage (GTDB taxonomy): Bacteria > Bacillota > Clostridia > Oscillospirales > Oscillospiraceae > Faecousia. The sequence goes on from UROL01000231.1 coordinate 2,254, forward strand.
TGATCGACTCCAGCGCTGCAAAGATCGTGGAGACCGCCAAGCGCAACGGCGCCCAGGTTTCCGGCCCCATCCCTCTGCCCACCAAGAAGGAAGTCGTCACCATCCTTCGCGCTGTTCATAAGTACAAGGACAGCCGTGAGCAGTTCGAGCGCAGAACCCACAAGAGACTGATCGATATTCTCAACCCCAACCAGAAGACTGTGGAAGCTCTCATGAGCCTCGACCTTCCCGCTGGCGTTGAAATTGAGATAAAGCTGTAATTCATCCAACATCCATTACAGCAGCCCGCCACGGTTCGCCACTAATAGAGGACGGACGGGTCATGTTGACCGACCAATGCGTCCCAATGCGCAAGTCGCTCAACCAATAACCTTAACTTAGGAGGAAACACACATGCAAATGCAGAAAGCGATCATCGGCAAAAAAGTGGGCATGACCCAGATTTTCGATGAGAGCGGCAAGGTCATTCCGGTCACCGTTATCGAGGCAGGCCCCTGCGTCGTGACCCAGAAGAAGACCACCGAAAAAGACGGCTACAACGCCGTACAGCTTGGCTTTGAGGACGTCAAGGAATCCAAGCTGACCAAGCCGGAGCTCGGCCATCTGAAGAAGGCAGAGGTT
>UROL01000232.1 GCA_900549495.1 uncultured Eubacteriales bacterium
TCGTCGGCAGCGTCAGATGTGTATAAGAGACAGGTACGGTAGAGGTCTCTTCCTCGGAGGGGACGGTGTTGTTATCTGAGGAGGGGAGGAGGGAGCAACCGCTGAGCGTGGCCAAAGTCAGTGCAAGCACCAGTGCCAGGCTCAGGAAACGACCAAGTGTCATTTGTTTTGTGAAGGGGTAATTCATAAAGTTACCTCCCTTTCTAATTTTTTCTCGAGCATATTATATCGGATTTGGGGGCGGATTGTCAATAGGATAAGATTTAAATAATCATTAAACTCTATCTGTAGTATGGACGTAAACTTTGGAATTTCTCCTGGAAAAATTGGTAAAAATATATCGGATAACCAGGTTATTCGAAATGAAATGCTTGACAATCTTCTGCTTTTTGTGGTAAAATGAAAAAAGTTTAATACCGCTGTGAATGAGAAGAGTAGCATGCCATTCCACCAGAGAGTCCGGGCCTCGGCTGAAAGCCCGGATAGGTTTTGGCCTGTGAACGTGCGCCCGGGAGCGGAAGCATCCAAAAGTGACAAATAAGAGTGGAACCGCGGTCAACTGCCGCCTCTTATGCAAGCCCCGGCGGGGCTTCGTAAGGGGCGCTTTATTTTTTGAATTTACAAGGAGGATTGTAAAATGTACCTTTATAACTCTGCTACCCACAAAAAAGAGCTCTTTACCCCGATTGACCCCCAACTGGTGAAGATGTATACCTGTGGCCCCACGGTGTATCACTACGCCCATATCGGCAACCTACGCAGCTATATTATGGAGGATGTGCTGGAAAAGGCCCTGCGCTACGAGGGATATCCCGTCAAGCGGGTAATGAACATCACCGACGTAGGGCATCTGGCCTCCGATGCCGACACCGGCGAGGACAAAATGCTCAAGGGTGCCCGGCGGGAGCATAAAACCGTGATGGAGATTGCAAAGTACTATACCGATGCCTTCTTCTCCGACTGCGACAAGCTGAATATCAAGCATCCCGATGTGGTGGAGCCTGCCACCCATTGCATCCATGAATATATCCACATGATTACCGTGCTGCTGGAAAAGGGCTACGCCTATATTGCCGGGGGCAACGTGTATTTCGATACCTCCAAGCTGGAAAAGTATTATGTCTTCAATGACCACGACGAGGAGGATTTGGCCGTAGGCGTCCGAGAGGGCGTGGAAGAGGATACCAACAAGCGGAACAAAAATGACTTTGTCCTCTGGTTCACCAAGTCCAAGTTTGAGGACCAGGCGCTGAAGTGGGACTCTCCCTGGGGCGTGGGCTATCCCGGCTGGCATATTGAATGCTCCTGCATTTCCATCAAGCACCTGGGGGAGAACCTGGATATCCATTGCGGCGGCATCGACAATGCCTTTCCCCATCACACCAACGAGATTGCCCAGTCCGAAAGCTACCTGGGGCACAAGTGGTGCAACTATTGGTTCCATGTCCGCCACCTGAATGTGGACTATGGCGACGGCGTTTCCAAGATGAGCAAATCCAAGGGAGAGTTTTTGACCGTGTCCCTGCTGGAGCAGAAGGGCTATGACCCCCTGGCCTATCGCTTCTTCTGCCTGCAAAGCCACTATCGCCGGAACCTGGTGTTCAACTGGGAGAATCTGGACAATGCCGCAGCCGCCTATGACAAGCTGATTGCCAAAATTGCCACCCTGAAAGACGAGGGGGCAGTGGAGCCGGAGGCTTTCGATGCCCTGAAAGCCCGCTTTGTCAGCGCCCTAGATGCCGACCTGAATACCTCTTTGGCCATCACCGCTGTGTATGATGTTCTGAAAGCCAAATGCAGCGATGCCACCAAGCTGGCGGTGTTGCAGGATTTCGACCGGGTGCTGAGCCTGAATCTGATTTCCGCTGCCGATGATCTGCGCCGGAAGCAGGCGGCGGAGGAAGCTGCAAACGCCGACCCGGAAATTGATGCGCTGGTTGCCGCCCGCACCGCCGCCAAGAAGGCAAAGAATTTTGCCGAGGCAGACCGCATCCGGGACGAGCTGAAAGCCCGGGGCATTGAGATCATCGACACGCCTCAGGGCGCGAAGTGGAGAAAAGTATGAAGCTGCTGATTCTGGACGGCAACAGCGTGATTAACCGGGCCTATTTTGGCGTTAAGCCTCTGACTACCCGGGACGGCCTGTATACCCATGCTGTTTTCGGCTTTCTGAATATTCTGGAACGAATGCAGAAGGAGGAGCAGCCCGATGCCGTGGCCGTTGCCTTCGACCTTCACGGCCCCACCTTCCGCCACCAGCGGTATGACGGCTATAAGGCCACCCGCCACCCCATGCCGGAGGAGCTTGCCCAGCAGATGCCCATTATGAAGCAGGTGCTGCAAGCCATGAGCATTCCCATTTATGAGTGCCAGGGCTGGGAAGCGGACGACGTGATTGGCACCGTGGGAAAAATCTGCTCGAATAACGCCTGGCAATGCGTCATTGTCACCGGTGACCGGGACAGCTTGCAGCTGATAGATGACCATGTAAATGTCAAGCTGATTATCTCCAAGCCGGGGCAGACCACCGCCACGCTGTACACCCAGGAGCTATTCCGGCAGGAATATGGCTTCGAGCCGAAAAAGCTGATTGATTTGAAAGCCCTGATGGGCGACTCCTCCGACAACATTCCCGGTGTTGCCGGTGTTGGCCCCAAAACCGCCAAGGAGCTTCTAGCAAAGTTCGGCAGCCTGGATGGGGTGTACGCCCATTTGGAGGATGCCTCCATCCGCCCCAAGCTCCGGGAGAAGCTGGAGGCAGGGCGGGACAACGCCTACCTCTCTTACGAGCTGGCCACCATCGTCCCGGAGGCACCTATTGATTTTGCGCCGGAGGATGCCTTGCTCCAGCCCTATCAC
>UROL01000233.1 GCA_900549495.1 uncultured Eubacteriales bacterium
GCTATTCGTCGGCAGCGTCAGATGTGTATAAGAGACAGGGTTTATACCACCCTGGAGCTGCGGATGAAATGCGGCATTGGCAAGTGCGGCCGGTGCAATATCGGCACCAAATACGTCTGTAAGGATGGGCCGGTGTTCCGCTTTGACCAGGTGGACGCGCTGCCAAACGAATACTAAGAGGAGAACGCCTGAATATGGAAAATATGGTTAATGTCTATTTCTTTGGCAAAAAGTATTCCGTGCCCGGTGATTTGACCATTATGACGGCCATGGAATACGCCGGATATACCCTGACCCGGGGCTGTGGCTGCCGCCATGGCTTCTGCGGGGCCTGCGCCACCATTTACCGCATCAAGGGAAAGAACGAGCTGAAAACCTGCCTGGCCTGCCAGACCCAGGTGCAGGAGGGCATGTATGTGGCCTCCATCCCCTTCTTCCCCACGGATAAGCGCACCTATGAAATCGAGGGCCTCAAGGCAGACCAGCGGGTGATGATGGAGCTGTATCCGGAAATCTACGCCTGTATCGGCTGCAACGCCTGCTCCAAGGCCTGTACCCAGAGCCTGAACGTGATGCAGTATATCGCCTATGCCCAGCGGGGCGAGCTGGAAAAGTGCGCCGAGGAGTCCTTTGACTGCGTGGGCTGCGGCTGCTGCTCCGTCCGCTGCCCCGCCGGAATTTCCCACCCCATGGTGGGTCTGCTGGCCCGGCGGCTCACCGGAAAATACATTGCCCCCAAATCCCAGCATTTGGAAAAGCGGGTGGCGGAAATCAAAGAGGGGGCCTATGATGGTCTGATTGAAGCCATCATGCAAAAGCCCATCACCGAGATGGAAGAGCTGTACAACCATCGGGATATCGAAAAGTAAGGAGGGGACGCCATGTTTACAGAATCAATGCTGGAATCCATCCGTAAGGTGGAGGCCACCCGGGCACAGCGTATGGGCATGGAGCCCCGCCGGATGAGCGCCCAGGAGAAGGACGAGCTGCTGAAAGCCTATCACCCGGACTACCGCCCCGACGGCTTCAAGGAAATCAAGATTGGCCCCAACAAGGGCCAGAAGGCTCCCTGCGAACTGACCGATCTGCTGCACTCCAACAGCCGCCTGCTATGCGAGCACATCGACCTGAGCAAGGTTGACTATGATGTGGATGTGCTGGTAATCGGCGGCGGCGGAGCCGGTGCTTCCGCTGCCATCGAGGCAAACCAGGCCGGTGCCAACGTTATGATTGTCACCAAGCTACGCATTGGTGATGCCAACACCATGATGGCCGAGGGCGGCATCCAGGCGGCGGACAAGGAGAACGACTCCCCAGTGCAGCACTATCTGGATGCCTTCGGCGGCGGCCACTTTGCCGCCCGGCCCGAGCTGCTGCGGCGGCTGGTGATGGAGGCTCCCGACGCCATCCGTTGGCTCAATGAGCTGGGCGTGATGTTTGACAAGGATGCCGATGGCACCATGATTACCACCCACGGCGGCGGCACCTCCCGGAAGCGGATGCACGCCTGCAAGGACTACTCCGGTGCCGAAATCATGCGTACCCTTCGGGATGAGGTCATCAACCGGAAGATTCCCGTGGTGGAATTCACCTCCGCTGTAGAGCTAATTAAGGACGACCAGGGCCAGGTGGCCGGAGCCGTGCTGCTGAATATGGAAACCGGCGACTATCTGGTGGCCCGGGCCAAAACCGTAATCATCGCCACCGGCGGTGCCGGACGGCTGCACTATCAGCACTTCCCCACCTCCAACCACTACGGCGCAACGGCGGACGGCCTGATTCTGGGCTACCGGGCCGGTGCTCCCCTGCTGTACCAGGACACCATTCAGTATCACCCCACCGGTGTTGCCTATCCCAGCCAGATTTTCGGCGCACTGGTGACGGAGAAGGTACGCTCCCTGGGTGCCATGCTGGTCAACCGGGACGGCGAAGCCTTTATGCACCCCCTGGAGACCCGGGACGTATCTGCCGCATCCATCATCCGGGAATGCTCCACCAGAGGCGAGGGCGTGGAGACCCCCCTTGGCACCGGCGTTTGGCTGGATACCCCCATGATTGAGCTGCTCCATGGAGAGGGCACCATCGAAAAGCGGATTCCCGCCATGCTGCGGATGTATCTGAACTACGACATCGACATGCGTAAGCAGCCCATTCTGGTCTACCCCACCCTGCACTACCAGAACGGTGGCCTGGAAATCGGCGGCGACGGCTTCACCAAGGCCATTCCCAATCTGCTGGTGGCCGGTGAGGCAGTGGGCGGCATCCATGGGCGCAACCGCCTGATGGGCAATTCCCTGCTGGATATCATCGTCTTCGGGCGCAATGCCGGTAAGGCAGCGGCAGCCCGGGCGGCAGAGGTCAAGCTGGGTAAGATGAACCTTGACCACATTTACAGCTACGCTGAGGAACTGAAGCAGGCAGACGCCGTACACGAGGGTGTGTCCCCCCTGCTGCTGCCCAACTACGCCCGGCATGAAAGGAAAGAAAAATGAGAGAGATTTCCGTATCCCAGATTACCGATGTGGTAGAGCGGCTGTGCATCCAGGCCAACACCCAACTGCCCGGGGACGTAAAATGCGCCATTGAGCAGTGCCGTGCCTGTGAGGACGGCAGCATTGCCCAGGGCGTGCTGGATAAAATCATCGAAAACTACCACATTGCAGCCGACGAGAATGTGCCCATCTGCCAGGACACCGGCATGGCCTGTGTTTTTCTGGAAATCGGCCAGGACGTGCATCTGGTGGGGGGCGACCTAAGTCTGGCAGTGGACGAGGGTGTTCGCCGGGGCTATGACAAGGGGTATCTCCGCAAAAGCGTGGTGGGCGACCCCTGTCTCTTATACACATCTGACGCTGCC
>UROL01000234.1 GCA_900549495.1 uncultured Eubacteriales bacterium
TTTACGATACCATGCAGTATATCAAGTGCGACGTGGCTACCATCTGCGTGGGCATGGCCGCCTCTATGGCTGCCTTCCTCCTCAGCGCAGGCACCAAGGGCAAGCGGATGGCCCTGCCCAATTCTGAGATTATGATTCACCAGCCCTCCGCCGGAACCCAGGGCCAGATTACGGATATGGCGATCCACCTGAAGCGCCTGCAAACCGTGAAGGACCGGATGAACCGCATCCTGGCCCAGAATACCGGCAGAAGCATCGAGGAAGTGACCGCCGCCTGTGAGCGGGACAATTTCATGATGGCCCAGGAGGCCAAGGAGTTTGGCCTGATCGACCGGGTGCTGGAGCACCATTGATTTTTTGGAAATGAGGTAGAGCCCTTCATGGCAAGAAATTCGGAGCAGCAGATTCGCTGCAGCTTCTGCGGAAAGCGGGAGAACCAGACCTCAAAGATGATTGCCGGCCCGGGCGTGTATATTTGCAGCGATTGCGTGCAGGCATGCAGCGATTTGCTGCGGGATGAAGTGGATGCGGGGCAGGGGAGCCACCCGACTCTGGACAGACTGCCCACTCCCATTGAAATCAAAACCTTCATGGACCATTACATCGTCGGGCAGGATGAGGCCAAGGTCGCCCTGTCCGTAGCGGTGTACAATCATTATAAGCGCATTTATTTTGGCAGCAATTCCGATGTGGAGCTGCAAAAGAGCAATATTCTGCTGATTGGCCCCACCGGCTCTGGCAAGACCCTCTTTGCCCAGACCCTGGCCAAAATTTTGAATGTTCCCTTTGCCATTGCAGATGCCACCACACTCACCGAGGCCGGCTATGTGGGCGACGATGTGGAGAATATTCTCCTGCGTCTTCTGCAGGCGGCGGACTTTGATGTAGAGCGGGCCCAGACCGGCATCATCTATATTGATGAGATGGACAAAATTGCCCGCAAGAGCGAGAATACATCCATTACCCGGGATGTCTCCGGCGAGGGCGTGCAGCAAGCACTGCTGAAAATCCTGGAAGGCACCGTGGCCGGTGTCCCGCCCCAGGGGGGCAGAAAGCATCCCCAGCAGGAGATGATTCAGGTGGACACCACCAATATCCTGTTTATCTGCGGCGGCGCCTTCGACGGCCTGGATAAGATTATCGAGGCCAGAACCGACCGTTCCGCCATTGGCTTTGATTCCCCGGTGGAAAGCCGGAAGAAGCGGGATGTGGGCCGGATTCTTGCCCAGGTGGAGCCCCACGATTTGCTGAAATTCGGCATTATTCCCGAGCTGGTGGGCCGTATGCCGGTGATTACCAATTTGCAGAGCCTGACCAAGGAAGATTTGGTTCGCATTATGGTTGAGCCGAAAAACGCACTGTGCAAGCAGTATCAGTCTCTTCTGGGCATGGACGGTGTCAGCCTGGAAATTACCGACGCTGCCCTCCAGCGGATTGCCGAGAAGGCATTGGAGCGGGAGATTGGCGCCAGAGGCCTGCGAGCCATTATGGAGAAAATCATGATGGGAATTATGTACCAGATTCCCTCTGACCTCACCATCCAAAAGGTGGTCATCACACCGGAGTGTGTGGACGGTGCCCCTGCCCAGATCGTTCGGGATGCCAGCCACCCCCGGGAGAAGCTGGCAGGAAAACAATAACGATGCAAGGGGGTAGAGTTTCTATCCCCTTTTTCATTACCCAAGTAAGGAGGGATGATTCCTTGTCAGAAATTACTTATGCAGGCGTAATGCCTGTGCTGGCGCTGCGGGGCCTGGCCGTGTACCCGGAGCAGACCGTTCACTTTGACGTGGGCAGAACCAAATCGGCCATGGCCCTGGATGCAGCTATGAAGAAGGATCAAATTCTGCTTCTGGTGCCCCAGAAGGACATTTTGGTGGATGATCCCAAGCTGTCGGATTTGTGCGCCGTGGGTACCGTGGTGAAAATCAAGCAGTTGCTCAACGCACCGGAGGAGAACATCCGGGTTCTGGTTACCGGTATGGCCCGGGCAAAGATTGCGGAATTGCAGCAGACCGAGCCCTTCCTCTCCGCACTGGTGGAATCGGTTCCCTGCCCGGAGGAGGTGGATTCTCCCAAGGCCAAGGCACTGCGCCGGGAGGCTTGCACACTGTACAATTCTTATTTGGAATTGACAGAGCACCCGGCTCAGATGGTGCAGCTACGGATGCTGGCCAGCGACAAGAGCGGCTTCGTAGCCGACTGCATCGCCCAGAATTCCGGCCTGGACTATACCGAAAAAACCAAGCTCCTGCTTCAGCTCAATCCCCATCGCCGCCTGGAAATGGCCGTCACCTACCTGACCAAGGAGATGGAGGTGCTGCGCCTGGAGTCCGAGATTCAGGACAAAACCCGGGCCTCCATCGACCAGAACCAGAGAGACTACTATCTGCGTGAGCAGATGCGTGCCATCCGGGAAGAGCTGGGCGAGGCGGACGAGGAAGAGGAGTACGACGAGGATACCGCCCGCATCGATGCCCTTCCTTTGGCAGAGGAGTATAAAAATAAGCTGCAAAAGGATGCCGCTAAGCTGAAAAAGCAGCCCTTCGGCTCCTCCGAAGCCTCGGTTTTACGCAATTATCTGGATACCGTCCTGGATCTGCCCTGGGGCAAAACCTCCAAAGAGCGGGTGGATGTCCAGGCAGCCTCCAAGATTCTGGAGCATGACCATTTCGGGCTGCAAAAGGTGAAAGAGCGCATCCTGGAGACCATTGCCGTCCGCCAGTTGGCTCCCCAGACGCCTCCCCAGATTCTTTGCCTGGTGGGCCCTCCGGGTGTGGGCAAGACCTCTATTTCCTATTCCATTGCCCGGAGCCTGAACCGCAAAATGGTACGTATTTCTCTGGGTGGTGTC
>UROL01000235.1 GCA_900549495.1 uncultured Eubacteriales bacterium
CTTTGGGCGGGTCTCCGAGACGGAGAACAACTGCGGCTACTACACCCAGGAGCAGATTCGCTCCCTGGTGGCCTATGCCCAGGATCGGGGCATTCAAATCATTCCGGAAATCGACATTCCCGGCCATGCCAGCGCCCTGTTGGCGGCCTATCCCCAGTTCGGCTGCCGCCGCACCGTAGTGGGGGCCGGTGAGGAAGAGACGGTGGTGGAGGCTCCCTATGATTACCAGGTGCTCACCACCGGGGGCATTTATCCCAACCTGATTTGCGCCGGGAAGGACGAAGCCCTCCGGTTCTTAGAGGACATTCTGGACGAGCTGACCGAGCTGTTCCCCGCCCCCTATGTCCACATTGGCGGGGATGAGGCATTGAAGCTCCACTGGCGGCGCTGCCCGGACTGCCGCCGCCGCATCCGGCAGCTGGGGCTGAAGGATGAAGAGGATTTGCAGCGCTGGCTGGTGCTTGAAGTTGGCAAGTATCTGGCCGGGAAGGGCAAGCGCACCATCGTCTATAACGACTGCCTGGCTGGCGGTCTGCTGCCGGAATACTTCGTCGTGCAGCAGTGGCTGGGCATGGAGCAGGAGACCCGGGAATTTCTGGAAAACGGCGGCACCGTCATCCGCTCCGAGACCAACCACTATTACTACGACTACGCCTATTCCGATATCGACGTCCACACCATTTGGAGCGCCCCCCGGATTCCCGCCTATGCCCAGGGCCTGGAAGCGGGCCTGGTGGGGGTGGAGTGTATGCTCTGGACAGAGCGGGTCACCAATCTGGCCCAGGCTGCCCGGATGCTCTTCCCCCGGCTCCCCGCCGCCATTTTGAAGGCCCGGGAGCCGGAGCTGCCCTGGGAGGCCTTCTGCCAGCGTCTGCGGGAAATCCAGCAGCTGTTGGAGGCAATGGGTATCACCGGAGCCCCGGAGACCCTATGGCACCTGTCCGACCAGGAGCGGGAGGAGGTTCATCAGCAGGACCGGCAGATGCGTACCACCCCGGAAACCATTCTGGTGGAGCGGGATGAGTGCCGCCTGGTGCAGCAGGAGCAGCTGGAAAAGCTGCTCTGGGATATTGAGATGCCCTATTCCTTTGCCCTGCGGGTAATGGACCAGGCCTTCAAGGATATTCCCAATTTCTGCGGCACCCATTCCAGCCTGGCCGGAGATGGGGCAGAGGTGCTGGCAGAGCAGCTGCTGGCCGTGGTGAAGAGCCGGGAGAACGGCCCCTGGAAGGACATTCCCCAGCAGATTTATGTGGACACCATGAAATGCTTCTCCCGGTTTGTAAGAGAGCATCGCCGCTCCCTGGGCTATTACGGCTTTGACCGGTGGGAGTGGACTCCCCACCAGGTGAAGGCCCAGCTGTTCCGCATCGGTCAGCTGGAATATCAGCTGTACCAGAAGGAGGGCCAGCGCCTGATTGGTCTGCACATCCCCTCGGACGTGTGCCTGGATATGGCCCAGCTGGACGAATCCGTAGCCCAGGCCCGCCGGTTCCTGGAGGTCTATTTCCCCGACTGGGCCCAGGCCCCCATGGAATGCGAGTCCTGGCTGCTGTCCCCGGCCCTGGCCCAGCTGCTGCCGGAGGGCTCCCGGATTCTTAGGTTCCAGCGGCCCTTCCAAATCACCCAGGTGAATTGGGAGCCCAATGACGTGCTGGAATGGGTCTTCAAGCTGGCAGCGGCCCAGCAGAAAAACGTCACCCTGGCCCAGCTCCCGGAGGACACCAGCCTACAGCGCTCCATGAAGGCCGCCCTCCTTGCCGGTAAAAAGATTGGCGTAGCCCATGGCCGTCTCATTGCCCCCTTCCAGAGTGCCGGGGGCTGATACGCAGAGTATCTATCAAAAGTAAATATTTTAGCGGTAGGAATTGGGATTGTTTCTCAATTCCTACCGCTATTTCTAATTTTTAATAAAATCTCTGTGCCACCAGCAGAAACCGACTCAGGGTGCCGCTTGCCTTTGGCCCACGGAGCCACGGAGAATCAGCTCGGAGTGGAGCTTGAGGCAGCTGATATGGACATGGTGAATCTGGCTGTTCAGGGCATAGTAGGCGCTTTTGCCCAGCTCGGTTCTGTCCTGGCGGATGGAGGACAGGGTGGGGGTCAGCTCCCGGCACACCGGCAAATCGTCGATGCCCAGGATGCTAACGTCCCCGGGGACGGCCTTGCCCAGGGCCAGGCAGCGCAGCAGCACCTCCCGGGCCAGCAGGTCATGGCTGCACTGGATTGCGGTGCAGCCCCGCTCCAGCAGCCGGGGCAGGTGCACCTCCAGGCACTGGCTCAAATCGTCGGAGTGTCCGGCCAGCTCCCGGTCGTCCTCCAGGTGGTGAATCCGCAGCGCCCGGAAGAAGGCCCGGCAGCGCTCCTGGTAGATATACGATCCCAGCCCGGGGCTGAGGTAGCCGATGCGCCGGTGGCCCAGCTGGGTCAAATCCCGGACGGCGGACTCCATGGCCTCGTCGTTGTCGATGCCCACCTGGGTCACCTGGGGATTGTACTGGTTGTGGTTGTCCAGCAGCACCGTGGGGGTGCGGCAGGTTCGGAACTCCAATGTCCAGGGGTCGCTGAGGGTGTTGCCCAGGAAGAAGCCCCCCTGGTAATTGTGGCGGAGCATATAGGCATCGTACCGGTATTGGCGCTGTAGCTCATCGCTGAGGGGAACCAAATCCACCTGCCATCCGTCCGGCTCCGCCAGCTTGCGGAAGCCGGTCACCAGGCCCCAGCCAAAATCCTCGGGCCGGGCGTAGGCCACGTTCTCAATGAACACGCACAGCCGGGGGGCCTCCCAGCCACGCACCTGCCGGGTGTAGCC
>UROL01000236.1 GCA_900549495.1 uncultured Eubacteriales bacterium
TACGAGATCAGCCTCGGTCTCGTGGGCTCGGAGATGTGTATAAGAGACAGTCCAGGTGCTGGCCAGCATGGTGGCTGTGGGCCAGGCGGTGGTATATATCTCCAGCTGGGGCTGGATACGCACACCGGCAGGGCCATCGGCGGTCATCACATTGGGGATACCCCGATCCCGGTTATTGCCGATGCCGAAGGTATTGGCAACGCCGGTATTGGGCTGGCCGCCCAGGAGCCATACCTGCTCTTCCAGGCTCAGAGTATCCAGGAAGGCATCCAGGGTCACCTTGCCCGCTGCCACATCTTCCAGCTGGATTCCCTTATCCGTACCCCAGAGCTTGGCCCGCTTCTCCGGCCGGGTCTCGGGGGCGATGCCCTCCAAATCCTCATACTGCTCCGGGGTGAAGGGGCGGGTGAGCTGCGGGTACTCTCCCTGTTCCAGAGGCTCGAAGGAGCCATCGGACAGCATTCTCTTTTCCAGCTTCCGGGGCTTCAGGTGCTCGCTGAGCTGCTCCACCACCACATCCTGCTCCAGGCCGTAGGACAGCACCTCCTGCACACTGCGTACATCGGTGCCGATATAGATATGGTAATCGCCCTGCTCCAATACCCAGGCGGACTTGTGCACCTTGCCCAGGTCGTCATAGGAGGCCATATCCCCAACGGGCATGGCCAGGGTCAGCACCGTCTGCTCCCCGGGGGCCAGGAGTTTTGTCTTGGCATAGGCACCCAATTCCAGGGCGGGCTTGCCCAGCTTGCCCTGAGGGGCGGAGAAGTAGAGCTGAATCACCTGCTTGCCCGGGCGGGAGCCGGTATTGCATACGGTGACATTGCAATACACCATGTCGTCTGCCACGGCGCAGTTGGGGGCGCTCCAATCAAAGCTGGTATAGGACAGGCCAAAGCCAAAGGGGTAGTTCACCTTGTCCTTAGCAGCTGGCAGGGTCTCGAAATAGCGGTAGCCCACATAGACATCCTCGTAATACTTCACATAGTCAGCGGACTCGTGGAAGGACTCGGTGAAGGGGTAGTCGGTCAAATCTCTTGCATAGGTATCCACCAGGCGGCCGCTGGGGTTCACATCCCCCACCAGCACATCGGCGGCAGCCAGTGCGCCCTCCATGCCCCCCTGGCCAATCATCACGGCGGCCTGGATTCCGTCGTCATCGTGGAACCAGCAGGTATCCACCATGCCCCCCACGTTCAGCGTGACAATCACATGGGCAAAATGGGTCTTGGCCTGGCAGACCAGGTTCTTTTCCTCATCGGACAGGTAGAAGTCGCCGTGCTGGAAAATCTCCTTTCCGGCCTCCCGGCGGCTGTCCTCCTCGGCCCAGAAGCTCTTGACATTGGCAGACTCGCTGCCCTTGATTTCACAGGAGCGATCCCAGCCCTCACCGGAGAACCGGCAAATGGCCACAATGGCAGTGTCGGAAAAGGCCGCTGCCTTTTCCAGCTGCTCCTGGGTCAGGGTGGGCTCTTTGGTCATGCCGGGCTCACGGCCCAGGGCAAACTGGGCGGCCAGGTCGGCGGCATAGAAATCATGCAGGCCGCCATACAGGGAAATTTTTTCTTCCTTCTCTTTGATTTTCAGGCCCTGGTACAGGGTGCGGATGTATGCAGTGGACACCTCGCCGCTGCCGCCGCCGCCTTTGATATATTCCTCTCCGGCCTTGCCCAGCAGAACCACCTTTTTCCCCTGGGTCAGGGGCAGCACCTGGCCCTCATTTTTCAGCAGGACGATTCCCTCACCCGCCGCCTGACGGGAAAGGGCAATATGCTCCGGGCTGCCGGAAACCATTGCTCCGTTTACACCCATTCCCTTGCAGGGCTGATACAAGTGTCTAAGCCATTTCATCTCGTTTCCTCCTTGTTGTTTGCAGGCTATGCCGTCAATTTTCTTCTGCTGTGATTATAGCAGAAGCGGGAAAAATGTCAATATGCACAGACATAATGTCAATATCGGCAAAAAACATATCAAAATACACGGGGAGCAGAGACTTCCGCCTCTGCTCTCCCGGGTATTTTAGAAAAGAATTCCCATGCTCTGCTTCCAGGCCAGCACATGATACACCGCCTGATTAACGGTTTCCTCTGGGATACGTCCGCTGCGGCAGGCATCCAGCACCGCCGGATACTGGGTTGGATACTCTGTGGAGCACAGCAAATCATTTCCTGCCAGCACAGCCAGCACCGCGGCCTCCCCCACCCCATATTGCTTTGCAATGGCATCCATGGACAGGTCATCCGTCATAATCACCCCATCAAAGCCCATGGCCAGCCGGAGATAGCGGTGCATTGCCGGGGACAGGCTGGCGGGGTTCTGGGCATCCAGAGCCTCCACAATATTGTGGCTGACCAGGATTGCACCGCCCCCGGCGGCAATGCCATCGTAAAAGGGCTGGGTGTCCCTGCTCTCCAGCTCCGACAGGCTCCGGGAATCCCGGGCAATGCCCACATGGGTATCGGCGTTGTTGCCGTAGCCGGGGAAATGCTTCATCACCGCTGCCACTCCCTGCTCCTGCATGGTGCGGATGGCCCCGGAGACAAACTGCCCGGTAATCTCCGGAGACTGGCCCAGAGAGCGCTTATACATAAAGGCACCGGGTTCCGTGGCAATATCACAGACCGGGGCCATATTCACATTGATGCCCAGCCCCGCCAGGAGTTGGGCCTTTTCCGTCTCGGCGGACAGCACCGCATCCATGCCCCCCTGGCTATACAGCTCCCGGGGAGAGGCAAAGGGACTGCTGCGAAAGGCGGCGTAGCTGCTGAGCCTGTCTCTTATACACATCTCCGAGCCCACGAGACCGAGG
>UROL01000237.1 GCA_900549495.1 uncultured Eubacteriales bacterium
CGGCGTTCCACTGGTGGGGGCCGTAGCTGTCGGTAATGTCCGGGTGGCCGCAGGTGTCGGCGTGCCAGTGGTTATTTTCGTCATAGCTCCAATCCGGGCTGAAGGTGTGCCCGGCCTTCTCCCCATAGGGGAAGGTTTCGGTGCCCTTCTCGCCGCAGAGGCAGCTGTAGTAATACATAGCCGGGCTGTCCGCCGTGGCGGGGGCGGCCAGATAGGCATCGCTTACCACCTGCTGGTCGAAGACGTGGGTGTGCTCCGTCACCGGGGGCTGGGCCGCAACGAAGGAATAGGCAATGGGCCCGGGGAAGCTGGAAGCCAGGGAGCTGGCGTACTGGCTCTGGGTATTGCCGGAGGGATTGACGCAAATCAGGCCGGTGCCGGTGCTTCCCACCAGCCAGCCGAAGCTCTCCACGGCGGTCAGCTCAGAGGAGACCCCGGCGGCAATCTGCTCGCCCATCCCGGCGTAGTCCATCAGGGCGGCCATGCGGAACTCGCCGCTGGTGGTGCCCAGGACAGTCCCGGCATTCACACTGCTGCCGGAGCTCAGGGCGGGGCTGACAGAGCCCAGGAGGATGTAATAGCTATAGTCGCCGGTTACCGGCACCTCCACCACGGCGACGCTGCCCCACTGGGCATCATTGCCGAAGTACACCGTGCCGCCTACCGGGGCATACACCGACTGCTGGCCGGTGACGTTGACATACAGCCCGGTGCTGCCAGCCGGGGCGTCGGCATGGTCGGCATGGGTGCAGCCGGAATTGGCGCCGTCATACAGGGCGCTGGCGTTCTGGCCCCGGCAGCCGGAGACGTCGGTGATGTGGCCGTAAAATTCCTCGGGCAGGGGGAATACCCATCCATCCATCTGGCGGTTCACCACCGCCTGCCGCTGCTCGGCGCTCAGGGCTCCGTCGGCCTCCTCTGCGTGGGCATCCACCCCGGGGAAGAATCCAACAGTCAGCACTGCACACAGAAGCAGGGATACTACTTTCTGAAATACTGATGCTCTCATAAGAGTACAACTCCTTTCACACACCGCAGAGCCTACGGTGTTGGTATTTACATTATACATGATTTTCCCCACTTTGCAATGGGGCTTTTCCCGGCTTTCCCTGGAAGAATCTGGGCAAATTGGAAAAAACCTTCCAAAATACTTCTGGCCAAAATCTTATAAAAATTGCTACAGATTGTAATTTATCGTTATTTTTTATGGGGAATTTGTTTTCTTTTTCCCCTGCTGCCATTTTGTGTCCGCCCATTGCCGCCGCTTTTTTCCCCCCTCCCCGGTACAACTTTAATATATTCTTAAAGAAAGAAGAATCTGTGAAATACCGGGAAAATTAAAATATTATACACATAATTTTTACATTTTTGCCCATGAACGCAAGAATCCACCCAATTGCAGGGAAAAACCCGGCCCCCTCCCGGCAGGATTGCGGATTTCTACGGAATGTGGTAAAATGAGTAAAAAGATACCGATTTTCCCTTTTGGAGGTGAATTCTTCCGGCTTTCCTATTTTTCCTAGTTGACGGAAGAAGAAAAATCCAATATAATGTGAATTAGCTTTCATCATTTTTGCTTCTAAGCTGCCCCTCTGGGGCAGAAAGTAATCGGAGGAAAACACAATGAAAAAATGCCTATCCATTTTCCTGGCGCTGTGCCTGGTGCTCAGTGTGAGCCTGGCCCAGCTGTCCGCTCTGGGGGCAGCGGCGGTGGTTCCCCTGTCCGAGGATATACCCGCAGATTCCGGAAAAGCCCCCGTGTCCAACCCTGAGGGGAGCGGAAAACCCAGCGGCAACGAAAATCCCGACAGCGGCAATACCGGCGGCACTGGCGGCAATACCGGCGGCGAAAACCCCGGCGGCAATACCGGCGGCAGCACTGGTGGCAGCACCGGCGGCACTGAAAACCCCGGCGGCGATTCGTCCAAGCCCACGGAGCCTCCCACACCCACAGAGCCTCCCACGCCCACAGAGCCTCCCACGCCCACAGAACCTCCCACGCCTACAGAGCCTCCCACGCCTACAGAGCCTCCCACACCCACGGAACCTCCCACGCCCACAAATCCGCCGGTAACGCCTACAAATCCGCCGGTGACCCCCACCGTTCCGGTTGGCGGTATGCCGGTGGTGACAAAGCATCCCTCCGGTGAGAATGTCCGGGAGAATGGCTATGCCGAGTTTGTGGCCCGGGCAGACAACTGCCTGGATATCATCTGGCACCTGCAAAACCCCGGCGGCAGCATTGACGTTCTGGCCGCCAAGGCCCCGGAGCAGTTCCCCGGCCTGGTGGTAAGCGGGCTGAATAGCCAGCGCCTGGGCCTGAACAACATTCCCAAGGCTTTGAACGAGTGGCGGGTCCGGGCCGAGTTTGTAGGCCGGGACGGCAATGTGTGGAGCGACCCCGCCATCATCAATGTGATGAGCCAGGAGCTGGCCGCCCCCACCATCCGCCGTCAGCCTGCCAGCGCCAACCTGAAGGCCACGGAGGGCACCACCCTCCAGGTGGAGGCCGCCGCCTCGGATGGCAGCGCCAAGCTCACATATCAGTGGTATAAGAACACCATCAATTCCAACGTAGGCGGCAAGGCCATCCTGGGGGCCACCAACCCCAACTTCAACCCGGATTATATCCCCGGCACCACCTACTACTACTGCGCCGTTCGCAGCACCAGCGGCAACGAAATCAGCGTAGCCACCAAGACCACCTGTCTCTTATACACATCTCCGAGCCCACGAGACCGAGGCTGATCTCG
>UROL01000238.1 GCA_900549495.1 uncultured Eubacteriales bacterium
GGGGGGAGCCGCCGAAGCGGCGCCCCAGCCGGGGATAGAGCTCCTTAGTCAGAGGAATCCCTGGTTCATTCAGTGCGATCAACACTGCCTCCTGCAAGAATTTGCTGCCCTGATGACGGGGAGAGAACATCAGAGCTCTTGTCAGCTCAACCATATAAGCCTGCGGGTCGGTTGGCCTGATGGGCTGGGGATTCAGCCGCTTGGTCAGGTCCCGCACTCGCTCGGAAACGGCTGCGGGGTCGCAGGGCTTTCGGATGATGTAGCCAATGCCCAACTCCTGGGCACACTCCTGAACGTAGTCATTGAAGAAGCGGGTTACGGCCAGTACCATTGGACGGATGCCGGCCGCGCGTATCTCCTGAAGAAGAGAGATACCGTCCAGCTCGGTTAGCATCAGGTCCAGCACAATAATCTCCGGCTTTTCCTCCAGCGCTACCTTCAGTGCATCCCTTCCGTTGCAGCATTGGACGATTTTGTAGGCATCGGATAACACCTCGTCCAGCGCTTGGCGGAATTCATAGCTGTTGTCTACAATCATCAGGGTTAAGCCTTCCAAATTCGTCACACCTTTGCATAGAGTTCTATACCTTCCTTCCGCTGAGCCGGGGGAGCCGGGGAATTCTCAGCCAAATTCAGATATGATAGCATTGTCACAAGAAAAGAATAACACAATATGTAAAATATTTCAATTCATAGCAGTTCGACAAATATCGACATTTTTCGCCGGTTTTTCGTCGGCAAGCCATTTAAGGAAAAAGCCGCCCGGTGGAAAGAAAAGGAGCCGCTTCGCATTGCGAGGCAGCTCCTTGTGCGGGAATGAATGAAAATCCCGGAATTGAAGAATTACTTATTGCCGAAGAAATACTTGAACCACTCGTCGTAGTCACCGCTCTGGGGCATATTGGGCTCCGTGGCGGCGGTGGAGGCGCTGCTGTCGATATTCTGGGGCTTTTCGTCCAGGGTGATATCCAGGGTGATGCGCTCACCGGAACGAATCACGGTAATGGTGGTCTTGTCGCCGGCCTTGAAGCGGCGCAGGGCACGGGTCAGCTCATTGGTGCTGCCCACATCGGTATCGCCCAGCTTGATGATGATGTCCTTGGGCTGGATACCAGCCCGGTCGGCGCTGCCGCCGCTGACAACCGTGGCAACATACGCACCGGTGGGCATACCATACAGCTTAGCGGCAGCGGCATCCGTATCCTGGACGGTAACGCCCAGGTAGGCACCGGTGACATAGCCGTAGGCCTCCAAATCATCAATGATGCCCATCACATCGTCAATGGGGATTGCAAAGCTGATGCCCTCAATCACGGCACCGGAGGAGGTGGTTCCGGAATACTTGGCAGAGGTGATGCCCACCACCTCGCCGTACATATTAAACAGCGGGCCGCCGGAGTTGCCGGAGTTGATGGCGGCATCGGTCTGAATCATGTTGATGGTGGTGTTGTCGGTGGTGACCTGGCGGTCCTTGCCGCTGACATAGCCCACGGTTAGGGTAGCGGTCAGAGAGCCCAGGGGGTTGCCAATGGCGCACACCATATCGCCGATGGCCAGATTGTCG
Organism: uncultured Eubacteriales bacterium; assembly: GCA_900549495.1. Taxonomy (GTDB): domain Bacteria; phylum Bacillota; class Clostridia; order Oscillospirales; family Oscillospiraceae; genus Faecousia. Next base: position 1,565 of record UROL01000238.1, read on the forward strand.
CTGCTGCCGATTTTCACGGCGGGCAGATTGGTGGCCTCGATTTTCAGCAGAGCCACGTCGTTCAGCTTGTCCGAGCCAATGACCTTTGCTTCATACTCGTCGCCGGTGGACAGGGTGACCTGCACAGCGCTGGCATTTTCCACCACATGGCAGTTGGTAACTACATATCCATCCTGGGAGAGGATGAAGCCGGAGCCGCCGGAGCTTCCTGTGCGGGTCTGGCCATAGGCAGTGGTCTGCACCGTGGCAGACACGGCAACAACGCTCTTGGCATTGTTTTCATACACCATTTTGGGGGTCTGTGCGCCCTCCGGGGAGACAGCGTAGGTAACGTTGGTTGCGGTGATGCTGTCCGGCACGGCGGCTTCGGGCTGCTTCTGGCTGACGGCACCGGCATCCGCCTGGGCCTTTTCCTCCCAGCGGCTGGTCAGCACCCCATAGGTCAGGCAGCAGCTTCCGGCCACCATGGCCAGCACCAGCACCACGCTCAGCACACTGCGCAGTGCATTGCGGCGCTTTCTGGGCTGCTTGGGGGCGTTGGTTTCATTCTGAGAATTGGTTTCCTGAGGCCCTTGCTCCTCGGGGAAATTGGTTTCAAAGGTTTCCATGGAGATTCCTCCTTGTTTTTTTGATTTGTTTACACCATAGCCCCCACATGTGAAAAAAGTATGTACGCAGGAAAAACGTATTTTGAAATTCCGAAAAATAATGTATTTTCCGGAAAAGGGAACGCCGCCGTCTCCCATCCGGCAAGAAAGGGAACCGCATGGGCTCCCTTTCTCTTCGGTGTTCAGGAAACAGAGAATCCAAAGGGAAGCATAGCGCTTCCCAATCCATTCTTTATTTTCTGCGGAAGGACTTGCAGTCAGTGCACTGGTCTACCGTGGGGTTGGACTCGTGGGTGCCCACCAGAATCTTGTCCAGGGTGCAGTAGTTTTCGCCGGTGCAGTGGTTGGCACACTCCTGGACGGTGCATTCAACGCATTTGTTGGCATGACAGTTCATTGGTTTTCCCTCCTTCTTCTGTTTTCGGGAGTAGTATGGACGGTTTTCTCCGGAATATACCCCCGGCGAAATCCATAAAAGCCGTATTGCATAATTGTGAAATCTGCTAAACTTCATATGCATACTTGCTTTTTTTCAGCAACATTGTTATGATTGGCCTATAAGCCAATGGCCTATAGGCC
>UROL01000239.1 GCA_900549495.1 uncultured Eubacteriales bacterium
CAGCGTCAGATGTGTATAAGAGACAGCGCTTGGGGCGATGCTGTTGGTCAGTATGTTGCCGGCAACGTGGACCGGGACGGCGCTATCGCTCTGTTCAAGGAAACCATCTCCGGCAAGCTGGACGTGGACATCGACTGGTAATTGAATTCCCTTCAATTCCATATCGCTAACAATTGAGCCGTGTGGGGATAGGCAGCTTCGGCGGCCTATCCCCCATTGGCTTGCCGACAAACAAGGGGGCGTGAGTACGCGTGAAAAAGAATAAGAGCTTTAGCTACGCCAAATATGGCTACCTGTTCAGCATTCCCTTTGTGGTGGTATACGCCATTTTCTCCCTGTATCCCACCATCAATACTGCATTGCTGGGCTTTACCAACGCCAAGGGCATGACGGGCTTGACCGACTGGGAGTTCCTGGAGTGGGGCAGCCTGTTCAAGAACTTCCAGCAGGTGCTGAAAAATCCCATCTTCATGAAATCCCTGAAAAACACCATCATCCTCTGGGTCGTGAACTTCATTCCCCAGATTTCCCTGGCAATGATCCTTACCGCCTGGTTCACCTCCCGGCGCAACGAGCTGAAGGGTCAGGGCCTGATGAAGGTTATCTTCTACATGCCCAATATCATCACCGCAGCTTCCATTGCACTGCTGTTCAATAAGCTGTTCGCCTACCCTGTGGGCCCGGTGAACTCCCTGCTCCAGTCCCTGGGCATCCTGGATGCACCCACGGACTTCCTCACCAGCAGTCGCTCCACCCGGGGGATTATCTCCTTCATCCAGTTCTGGATGTGGTATGGCCATACCATGATTATCCTGATTTCCGGCGTGCTGGGCATTAACCCCGAACTTTATGAGGCAGCGGAGCTGGACGGCGCTACCGGCTCCCAGATGTTCTGGAAAATCACCATCCCCAACCTGAAGACCATTCTGCTGTATACCATGATTACCAGCATGATTGGCGGCCTCAATATGTATGATATTCCCCAGCTGTTCAACAAGGGCAACCCTGCCAACAGCACCCTGACCACCAATATGTACATCTACAACCAGGCCTTCTCCGGCAGCTATATGTATGCCCGTGCCGCAGCGGCCTCCATGATTATGTTCATCATCATCGCCATTGCCTCTATTTTCGTGTTCCTGGCCTTCAACGATGAGAAGGGCAAGGCAAGAAGAGAAGCGAAGCGCCTTGCCAAGATGCAGCAGAAGGAGGCGGAATAAATGGCTAAGAAAAGTGTTATCACCATCCGGCGCACCCCCGGCCAGAAGGTCTTCCGGGTGTTCCAGTATGTGCTGTGCTTCCTGCTGGCCTGTCTGAGCCTGTTCCCCTTCTTTATCATGTTGGTGAACGCCACTCGCAGCACCATCCAGATTCAGAACCACCCGGTTTCCTTTGCCTTCAGCAATTTCCTTATGAGCAACTTCCAGGTACTGAACCGGACGGCCATGTTCGACGCCGCCACCGGCTTCAAGAACTCCTTCCTGATTGCCGCCGGTGCCACCCTCCTCACCGTCTATTTCTCCACCCTCACCGCCTATGCCCTGGTGGCCTATGACTGGAAGCTGAAGGGGCCCTTCTTCGGCTTCATCCTGGCGGTTATGATGATTCCTGCCACCGTCACCTCCATTGGCTTCTATCAGTTCATGTACCGGATCAAGTGGACCAACAATCTGCTGCCCCTGATTATCCCCGCCATTGCGGCCCCCGGTACCGTGTTCTTCATGCGCCAGTTTATGGTGGCCTCCCTGCCCATGGAAATCGTCCAGTCCGCCCGGGTGGACGGCGCTTCCGAGCTGCGCACCTTCAACCAGATTGTGCTGCCCATTATGAAGCCCGCCATGGCAACCCAGGCCATCTTCGCCTTTGTGGGAAGCTGGAACAACCTGTTCATGCCCTCCATCCTGCTGATCAATAAGGACAAGTACACCATGCCCATTATGGTGTCCCTCCTCAACGGCGATATCTACAAGACCGAGTACGGCGCAATTTATCTGGGCCTGCTGCTGACGGTGCTGCCTATCTTCGTGGTTTATTTCGCTCTGTCCAAGTACATCATTGCCGGTGTTGCCCTGGGCGGTGTGAAGGAGTAATCCGTGAACGCCCGTTGGCAGGATACTCCTGCCGCCAAGCTGCTGCGGCTGCTGGCTGACCTGATGCTGGTGAATCTGCTGACATTGGTGTGCTCTATGGGCATTGTCACCATTGGCGCTTCCCTTACGGCCATGTATGCCGTCCTGTTCCGCAGGGAGCGGGACCAGGGCACCGTGGACGTGCTGCGAAGCTACTTCGGCGCCTTTGCCCGGAACTTTGTCAAGGCCACGGCCCTGGAGCTGATGGTGGCCCTGCTGGCCCTGGTGGTGGCCGGGGACGTGTGGTACGCCCTGACCCTGGGACAGACCGGACGCTTCGTCTTCCTGGCGGTGGCCACGGTGGTGGGGGTGCTGACCCTGGTGGAATTCACCATGTCCTTCCCCCAGCTGGCCGCCTTTGAGAACACCCTGGGCAACTACGTCAAGAACAGCCTGCTTCTGGCCGCCTGCGCCCCGGTGCATCTGCTGGGAATCCTGGCGGCGTGGGCCATCCCCTGGGGCCTGGCCCTCACCGTGTCGGAGCTGTTTGCAAGGCTTGGCTACCTGTATCTTCTCTGGGGAATTGCCTTCCCTGCCTGGCTGACGGTGAAGCTGCTGAACCTGGTGTTCCAAAAAACCAGCCAGGCCCAGCCCAACCCCCCAGCC
>UROL01000240.1 GCA_900549495.1 uncultured Eubacteriales bacterium
AGCGTCAGATGTGTATAAGAGACAGGTAATCTAGTAATGGTTCTATTATAGCACAGAAACATAAGATTTCTGTTAATTTTCTTTTCTTAACAAAGATCTTAACATCTGTGTGCTACAATGGGGGCGTAACGAAAGGAGTGAGCAAAATTGTCTCTATCAAAAAAAGCCGTTGCCCAGGCGGTGCTCCTGGCTGCCGGGGTGGCCATGGTGTGCTATGGCGCTCTGCGGGGCGAGGCGGCAACGGTGCTGAGCAAGGCCATTAAATTATGTCTGGAGTGTGTAGGTATTGGATAAAAAAACTTCCGGGATTTCCCAGTTCCTGGCCCGCTTCCGTGGGTGGATTCAGGCAGGGGCAACGCTGCTCACCAACTGGCACCTGCCGAATTTTGGGAAGGGGCGGCTTTACCAGGGCCCCGGAAAAACCGTCTGCGTGCCGGGTCTGAACTGCTACTCCTGCCCCGCAGCATCCGGGGCCTGCCCCATTGGGGCGTTTCAGGCGGTGGTGGGGTCATCGAAATTCCACTTCTGCTATTATATCACCGGCATTCTCATTCTGCTGGGGGTGCTGCTGGGGCGGTTTATCTGCGGCTTCCTGTGCCCCTTTGGCTGGCTACAGGAGCTGCTGCATAAAATCCCCACAAAGAAGCTCTCCACCAGGAAGCTCAAGCCCCTGACCTATCTGAAATATGCGGTTCTGGTGGTAATGGTCTTCCTGCTGCCGGCTCTGGCAGTAAACGACGTGGGCATGGGCGACCCCTTCTTCTGCAAATACCTCTGCCCCCAGGGCGTGCTGGAGGGAGCAATTCCCCTGTCCATTGTCAATTCCGGTATTCGCACGGCGCTGGGCAAGCTATTCACCTGGAAATTCAGCATTCTTCTGACTGTGGTGGTGCTGAGTGTGGTGTTCTATCGCCCCTTCTGCAAGTGGCTTTGCCCCCTGGGCGCATTTTACGCCCTGCTTAACAAAGTATCCCTCTTCCAAATCAAGGTGGATGCCAATAAATGCATCTCCTGCGGAAAATGCGCCAGGAGCTGCAAAATGGACGTGGACGTAACCAAAAGTCCCAATCATACCGAATGCATCCGCTGCGGCATGTGCATCCGGGCCTGTCCCACAAATGCCATCCGCTTCCGCTACGGATTTGGAGACGGAAAAGAAAAAATCACAAAATCAAATACGGAGGAAACAAAATGAACATGAACATTAAGAAACTTACCGCACTGCTGCTGGCTGCCCTGATGGTACTGGCCCTGGCCGCCTGCGGCGCTAAGGACACAACCAAGGCCCCCGAAACCGCAACCACTGAGGCAGCCGCAGCCGACACCACCGAAGCTGCCACCGAAGCTGCCACCGCCGCTGACAGCGAGGAGCCGAAGAACGAAGAGGAGGCCACCGCCCTGTATAACTCCCTGATGAACCGGGAAAATGAGATTCTTTCCGAGAATACCGCCCTGTGGGAGAAGGTCTTCATCAACGCCGACAAGGGCATGGCCATGCTGGAGGACGGCAAGAACTATGGTGACTTCCTGCTGGACACCATCGAATCTGCCAAGAAGGAGTTCACCGATGATGAGTTGGCTATGCTGAAGGAAAGCGCCGCCGAAATCAGCCGGATTGAAAACCAGCTCACCGCCCTGGAAGAGAAGTACCCCAACATTGTAGACACCAGCATGGGCGGCGGCATGAGCGTTCCCGCCGACAGCGCCATGCAGAAGTTCCCTGCCTTTGAGGGTAAGGATTTGGAGGGGAATGTGGTGAAGAGCGACGAGCTGTTCTCCAAGAACGCCGTCACTGTGGTGAATTTCTGGTTCACCACCTGCAGCCCCTGCGTGGGTGAGCTTTCTGATCTGGAAGCCCTGAGCAAGACTCTGGCCGAAAAGGGCGGCGCCCTCATCGGTATCAACAGCTTCACCCTGGACGGCGACGAGACCGCCATTGCCGATGCAAAGGAAGTGCTGTCCAAGAAGGGCGCAACCTATCCCAACGTGTATTTCGATTCCAACAGCGAGGCCGGTAAGTTCACCACCAACATCTTTGCCTTCCCCACCACCTATGTGGTAGACCGGAACGGCTATATCGTGGGCGAGCCCATTCTGGGCGCCGTCACCGAAGAGAGCCAGGCAGCCACCCTGCAAAAGCTCATCGACCAGGCCATTGCCGCCGATGCAGGCTAACCCCCGGCATTCCCGCTGAAAAGGGCCTCTGCTCCCCCTGGGGGGAGCAGGGCTGCCGTCAGAGCCTTTGCGTTTTCTGAATCCAGAAGGTCATGTCCCCCAGGGTTTCTTCCAACGGACGGGGCTGATAGGCAAAGTCCTCTGATGCAGCCCCATGGCTGAACTGGCCATTGGAGGCCAAAACATCCACTGAATATGGCGTAAAAAACAGGGGCTTATGCTCTCTCAGGCAGCGCTTTTCGTAGTAGGGCGCTGCCAGCCTTGCCAGGGACAAGGGCAGGCAGAGGGAGTGACGCCTCTGTTTTGCTGCCTTTGCCACAATTTGCAGCATCCTGCCAATGGTGATATAGTGGCCGGACAGGATATAGCCCCTGCCGGGAGTGCCCTTCTGGGCGCAGGCCAGGATCCCCTGGGCCACATCCCGCACATCCACAAAGTCATATCCCCCCCGAACTGCCAGAGGGAGCTTCCCGGCAAGAAATGCCCCCACCATAGAGGTGAAGCTGCCCCCCTGCACATCCCCCGGCCCGATAATTCCCGAGGGGAACACCACCTG
>UROL01000241.1 GCA_900549495.1 uncultured Eubacteriales bacterium
GCCTCGGTCTCGTGGGCTCGGAGATGTGTATAAGAGACAGCCTTTCTTCCTAGCATACTGCTTTTTTAGGCAGAATCCATCGAAGAAAGGGGGCGGGGAAGATTATTTGTATTTACAGCTCCGTAAATTCATAGCTGTAGGCCACGCTGCCGTTGTCGAAGCGATACAGCAGCTGACCGGTGGGCAGAGCCTCCTTGGCAAAGCGGGCAAATTCCTTGCCGTGCTTGCTGCGGACATAGTCGTCCGGGCTTTCCAGCGCCGCCTCCTCGAAGAAGGTCTGGGGTCTGCCGGATCCGGCACAGGCGTTGTAGATTTTGGCGACAATTTCATATTCTTTCATTTGGACAATCTCTCCTGAATATAGCTCCCGATTTCCTCCGGCTGGAGGTTTAGGGCAAAGGCAAATTCCTGCCGAATGGCACCCTCGGCCCGGTGCAGGATATCCCGGTCCGTGGAGGACAGGCCCTTGCAGCTCTGCCGCTGCCGCAGGCACCCGGCCAGGCTCAGCAGCTGGGCGGTGTCCCGGCCGGACAGAATCTGCTGAAAGCATTGCAGCCGCTGCTTGTGCCCCTCGATCCAGGGCATGGGCTCCTGCCGGACGGTGGCCAGAATGGCATCGATTTTCTCCCGGGTCAGCACTGGCCGCAGCTTCCCCTGGGCCTTTTGGGGAAGATAAAACGCTGCCGTGGGCTGGGCCAGGGGGTGCAGGACAATGTACTCCTGTTTTTCCGCTCCAAAGTCCATGGGGCGGACATCCTCAACCACGCAGACTCCGTTGGAGCCATAAATTACATATTCTCCTTTTTGATACATTTTCAGCATGTCCTCCTTTTCAGAACCTTGGGCCATAAACTTCTACGCTAATTATAGCAGAAAACGGCCCGCTATTGCAAAAGACATATTTTACAAAGTTTTACCCCTGTTTTTTGTGGAAAAGTTCCTTTGAAATTTTCGAAAAAGAAATATATAATTAAAAACGTAACGAGTGGCATATCTGCGTAAATCCAGTTTCGCAGATATGCCTTTTTTCATTTGTTAGATTAGGAGGATTTATATGAAACGAATTAAAGCAGCCTGCCTTTGCCAGACCCTCCACTTTCGGCTGAAGGAGGATGTAGCCCACGAATATGCCTGTACTCTGGTGCAGGAGGAGGTAGCCCAGTACCGGAAGGGGATGGAGCGCAACCACACCCAGTATAAGATTGTGGAGCAGACCACCCAGCCCGACGGCTCCATCCTTGTAAAGGTTATCAAGCAGTACAATAGCTGCCCGGTGAGGGACTATCTCAATTAAACATCCGTCTATTCAAGCGTGTAGCCTGCGGCGTAAATCCGGCCCGGGCTTCACGCTGTATTATTGTAAAGGAGAATATCAAAATGGAAGAATCCAATCAGTTTTTAGGCACCCGGCCCATTGGCAAGCTCATGGGGCAGTATGCGCTGCCGTGCATCATCTCCCTGCTGGTGGGTGCGCTTTATAACATTGTGGACCAGATTTTCATTGCCAATGCCAGCTATCTGGGCTCCTTCGGCAATGCGGCCAATACGGTGGTGTTCCCCCTGACGGTGGTGGCGTTGGCCATTGCCGTTATGATTGGGGATGGGTGCTGCGCCTATGTCAGCATCCGTCTTGGCAAGCAGCAGCCCGATGCCGCCAGATACAGCGTGGGCAATTCCGTAATCCTGGTTACTGTCAGCAGCCTGGTGCTGGCGGCGGTGTATCTGATTTTTGCGGACCCAATCATTGCCGTATTCGGCGGGAGGGTGAATGAGCAGACCTATGCATGTGCCCGGGAATATTTCTTCTATATCTCCCTGGGCATTCCCTTTTATATGTTCGGCCAGGCCATGAATCCCATTATCCGGGCCGACGGAAGCCCCAAATTTGCCATGGTTTCCACTCTGGCCGGGGCGGTGCTCAATGTGATTCTGGACCCGGTGTTTATCTTCGGCCTCCGCTGGGGCATGATGGGTGCCGCCGTGGCCACGGTGCTGGGCCAGATTGTGACGGCGGGACTGGCCATCTGGTATCTGTGCAATATGAAAATCATCCGGCCCGGAGAGAAGCATTTCCGCCTTTCCCTGCTGGTGTGCGGCCAGACCCTGGGGCTGGGCATTACCAGCTTCCTGTCTCAAATCAGCCTGGTGGCGGCTATGGCGGCCATCAATAATATGCTGCAAAAATATGGGGCCTTGGATGCCGTTTTCGGCCAGGCCCGGTACGCTCAGATTCCCATGGCGGTGGTGGGGATTGTGATGAAATTCTTCCAAATCGTCATTTCCGTTGTGGTGGGCATGGCCGCCGGTTGCATCCCCATTGTGGGTTACAACATGGGAGCCGGGAAGAAGACCCGAGTAAAGGATTTGTTCACCCGGCTGCTGGCGGCGGAGGGCTGCGTGGGACTGGTGGCCCTGGTGCTGGTGGAGTTTTTCCCCCGGCAGCTGATAGGCATCTTCGGTGCGGCCAACGAGAGTGTCTATTATACGGAATTTGCCATGAAGGCCTTCCGGATTTACCTGTGCATGATGGTGCTTGCCTGCATCAACAAGGCCTGCTTTATCTTCCTGCAAGCCATGGGCAAGGCCATGGCCTCCACGGCGCTGTCCATGGTGCGGGAGGTGGTCTTTGGCGTGGGCTTCGCCCTGCTGCTGCCCATTTGGTTCGGGCTGGATGGAGTGCTGTACTCCTGTCTCTTATACACATCTCCGAGCCCACGAGACC
>UROL01000242.1 GCA_900549495.1 uncultured Eubacteriales bacterium
TGGGCTCGGAGATGTGTATAAGAGACAGTTCGTATGTATTGGGAGTTTCCGGCGGGTTTTGCGACGGAAGAAACAGCACGGCCAGCGCCAGAACCAGAAGCAGAGCAATGAGCAGGCATCCTATGAGGATGCATTTTCTTTGTGTGGCGGCTCTGGCTTTTCGGTGGCTTGCCGGACTGTCATAGCGAAATTGGCTAGAAATAGGAATCCCTCCTTATGGGTTAGGAAAAGCTGCCGCATATCAATGCAGCAGCCTTTTGGTTATTTAGCGGATAAATCCACTGCTCGGCGGAGAATGGAATCTGCCGGGACAGCCTTTGGCAGCTGTATGGTAAATTTCATTTGCGGGGTTCTGGGCTCTGCCAGGGATGTACCTTCCTCGTCAGCCATATGGCATGCGTGAATGGGGAAGGGGCGAAGATCGGGGCCTACGACCTCAAGCTCGTCTCCCTCATGGAATTTGTTACGCAGACTGCATAGGGCCTTTCCGGTTTCATCGCACTGTTCCACCAGGGCACAAATCTGCCATTGACGAATGTAGCGGGAATTCTCGGTGTACTGCCCGGGGGCACCGTAGTAGAAGCCGGTGGAGTAGATGCGATGGGAGACATGCTCTACTTCCTCCCGCCAAACCGGGTCTATGGGCCGCCCGGCATAGATATCATCGATGCAATGCCGGTAGGCACCTGCCACAATGGCGGCATAATAGGCGGATTTTGCCCGGCCCTCAATTTTGATGCAGTCGATACCGGCATCCATCAAATCCTTCAGATGGTCAATAGTACACATATCCTTGGAATTGAGGATATACGTTCCCTTTTCGTCTTCATATACCGGGAAGTATTCGCCGGGGCGCTTTTCTTCCATCAGGGCGTACTGATAGCGGCAGGGCTGGGCGCAGGCACCACGGTTGGAGTCCCGCCCGGTCATGTAATTGCTCAGCAGACAGCGGCCGGAGTAACTGACGCACATGGCACCGTGACCGAAGGTCTCAATTTCCAAATCCGGGGAAACCCTCTGCCGGATTTCTGCAATCTCCCCCAGGCTCAGCTCCCGGGCCAGAACCACCCGCTGGGCCCCCAAATCATGCCATGCCTGGGCGCAGGCGTAGTTGGCAATGGACTGCTGGGTGGAAATATGCCTCTGGCAGTGGGGGGCATATTTTCCAGCCAGCATAAAGGCTCCCAGGTCAGCCAAAATCAGGGCATCGACCCCTGCACTGTCTAGCTGCTCCAGGTAGGCAGGGAGCGCCGCCACCTCCTCGTTGCGGGGCATGGTGTTCACGGTGACGTGAACCTTTACCCCCTGGGCGTGGGCATAGGCAACGGCCTTTGGCAGCTCCTCCGGGGAAAAATTCCCCGCAAAGGAGCGCATTCCAAAGCTGGTGCCCGCCAGGTAGACGGCATCCGCACCGTATTTCACCGACATTTTCAGCTGCTCGGCATCACCGGCTGGGCACAGAAGCTCCATTTTCTTCATGTCAGCCTCCCAGCCGTGTGCGGTTGGCCTCGTGCTCCTCCTGGGTGGTGGAGAACACGTGGGTTCCGGTTGTGGGATCCAGCACATAGTAATAGTAATTGGTATCCGTGGGCTCCAGCGCCGCTTGCAGACTGGTCAGGCCCGGATTGGCAATGGGGCCGGGGGTCAAACCGATGTTGGTATAGGTGTTGTAGGGGCTGTTCACCCGCAGGTCTTCGGCGGTCAGATCCGTCTTGCCGTCCAGGGCATAGATAATGGTGGCATCGATGTTCAGGTAAGCAGGATTGCCATGCCAGTAGAACAGGCGGTTGTAGATGACGGAGGCGATGGTGTAGCCTTCCTCTGCACTGGAGGTCTCCTTCTCAATCATGGAGGCGACGTTTACCACATCCCGGACGGTGAACAGGTGGCTGTCGATATAATCCTGGGCTTTTCCATCCCGGCGCATCAGGTCGGCCAGGTGGTTGTTCAGGGTTTGAATCTTGCCGCGCATGGTTTCATCGAATCGGGTGTCGAAGTTATTCAGCATCTTGGTTAGAATGCTCTTGGGAGAATCGTTTTGGTAGAACTCATAGGTGTCCGGGAACAGGAAGCCCTCCAGGCAATAGCGGTCGCCCCGGGCGATACCATCCAGGAACCAATAGTCATTCAGCTCTCCGGTGGCGGCGTAGGACTCAATGTCCTGAATGGTGCATACCTTGTTCTCCTGCAGCAGCGCAAAAATCTGGCGGCAGCTGTAGCCTTCGGGAATCATCACCTTCACCACATCCCGGGAAGAGGAGGGGGACATCATTTTCACCAGTGCGTGATAGTCATACTTGGTGTTCAGGTCCCAGATACCCGGCTTAATGTCGCCGTCATCCACGGCGAAGCTGGCATAGAGCTTGAACAGCCCCGGATAGTGAATCAGCTCAGACCGGGCCAGCTTTCTGGTAATGTCATCGATGGTGTCCGTCTCGTAAACGGTGATGGTGATAACCTTGTCCTCCCGGCCAAAGGCCAGAATTTCAGAGGCGCAGACCCAGGCCATCCGGCCCAGGGTGACGCTGATTAGCAGTGTCAGGATAACCCAAACGCCGGTTACCAGGATGTTGGGAATTCCCAGCAGCCCTTCTCCCTTCCTCCGGCGGGGGCGGCCCTTCTTAACGGCCCGGGTGCGCCGCCTTTCCGGCTGGGGGGCAGGAGCAGGAATCGCTGCTTCCGGCTCCGGGAAATCCTCCGGGGCGGGG
>UROL01000243.1 GCA_900549495.1 uncultured Eubacteriales bacterium
GGCCCACCCCCAGGAGCTTGCCCACAATAATGGTGTCCACCACATTGTAAAACTGCTGGAACAGCATTCCCAAAAACTGGGGGAATGCAAACTGGATAATCAATTTCAGGGGGGAGCCGGTTGTTAAATCCTTTGTCATAGGGTAAATTACTTCCTTTATAAATAGAGAAAATTATGCTCTTTGGACTCAAACCATTTCCGCCATTTCCAGAACCAGGCGTTCTGTTTTTTCCCAGCCCAGGCAGGGGTCGGTGATGGATTTGCCGTAGATGCCCTCGCCGATGTGCTGGCAGCCGTCCTCCAGATAGCTTTCCACCATAAAGCCCTTGACCAGCCTGCGGATATCCGGGCTGTAGGCTCTGCTTTGCAGCACCTCTTTGAGAATGCGGCCCTGCTGGAAGGGGTCCTTGCCGGAGTTGGCGTGGTTGGCATCGATAATCACGGCGGGGTTTTGCAGGCCGCTTTTTTCGTAGCACTGGTGGAGGAAAATCAAATCCTCATAGTGGTAATTGGGTCGGGAATTGCCGTGCTTATTGGTATAGCCCCGCAAAATGGCGTGGGCGTAGGGGTTCCCGGCGGAGGTGGCCTCCCAGCCCCGGTAGATGAAGGTGTGGCTGTGCTGGGCGGCGTTGATGGAGTTCATCATCACGGAGATGTCACCCCCGGTGGGGTTCTTCATACCCACAGGCACACCGATGCCGGAGCTGGTGAGCCGGTGCTGCTGGTCCTCCACGCTGCGGGCCCCCACTGCCACATAGGCCAGAAGGTCATCCAGGTATTTGTAATTTTCCGGGTAGAGCATTTCGTCCGCCGCCGAAAAGCCGGTTTGCCGCAGCACCTGCATGTGCAGCTCCCGGATGGCAATCAGCCCCTTGAGCATATCCGGGGCGGCATCCGGGTTTGGCTGGTGGAGCATCCCCTTGTAGCCTGCGCCGGTGGTCCGGGGCTTGTTGGTATACACCCGGGGGATGAGGAAAATCCGCTCCTCCACCCGCTCCTGAAGGGCCCGAAGACGGGTGACATAATCCAGGACGCTGTCCTCCCGGTCGGCGGAGCAGGGGCCGATTATCAGGACAATCCGGCTATCCTCCCCGGAGAGGATGGCCTTCAATGCTTTGTCCCGGGTCTGGAAAGCCCGCTGCATTTCCTCTGTAACAGGGTAGAGCTTCTTCAGCTCGGCAGGGATGGTGAGCTTGCGCTTGAACTCCATTTGCATCATACTGACATTTCCCTTTCTGTGCGGCTTTGGGAAGAGTATAGCGCCATTTTTTCAAAAGTGCAATGCATTTTTCCGGCAAATTCCCTTTGATTTTTTCCAAAAAACTTGATATGATGAACAAACAGTATTCTCCGGGTTCCCCCGGAAAGGAGCAAGCCATGCAAGTAATCAGATTTGACCCCCAGCAGATAGCCCAGATTTCCGATTTTCTGGATAGCCTCTGCGACCCTGCGGACATGGGCCCGGAGGAGCTACAGCAGGCCCGGCAGCAGGTGGAGAAAGCCATTGACCGGCTGAACCGGCTGGAGCCCCGGAACGAGCACACCGATGCCTACGACCAGTGGGCCCAGCTCCACGAGGATTTGGAGGACGTGCTGGACGACATTTTGGACAGTCTGGACTGAGGAAATCCCCCCGGCGAAAAATTCGCTGGGGGGATTTTCTGTCTTACATTTTTTCCGGGGCGGAGAAGCCCAGCAGGTAGATGCACTGCTCCAAAATATCCTTGGCCAAGCCGATAAGGGCCACATAGCCCGCCTTCCGGCTCTCGTCCTCCTCGGAGAGAATCCGGGTCTCATGGTAGAACTTGTTCACGCCGCCAGCCAGCTCATAGATATAGGCGCAGATGAGGTTGGGGCTGGAGGTACGCAGGGCATTTTCCAGGGTGGGGCCCAGCTTGGTAATGGAGAGCATCAGCTCCTTGGCATAGTCGTTGGCAGGGGCCTGGATGGGCAGCTGCTCCCAGGCGCCGTAGCGGCTGAGAATGCTCTTAATCCGAACGATGGTATACAGGATATAGGGGCCGGTGTTGCCCTCGAAAGCGGCGAAGCGCTCCATATCGAAATTGTAGTCTTTGGTGGGCTGGTTACTCAGGTCGCCGTATTTCAGGGCAGCCATGGCAATCTTCTGGGTGGTGGGCTCCACCTGGTCGCCGTCCACAATTCTGTTCTCCACCACCTTGGCCCGGACGAAATCCATCATATCGGAAATCAGGGTTTCCAGCCGCAGCACGCCGCCGTCTCTGGTTTTGAAGGGCTTGCCATCCTTGCCGTTCATGGTGCCGAAGCCCACATGCTCCAGCTCCGTCTCCGGGCGCACGATGCCCGCCTTCCGGGCGGCACGGAACACCTGCTCAAAGTGCAGGTTCTGCCGCTTGTCGGTGACGTAGAGCACCTTCTCCGGGTTCCAGTCCTGCATCCGCTGCACCAGGGTGGCCAGGTCGGTGGTGGCGTAAATGGAGGAGCCGTCGGACTTCACCAGGATGCAGGGGGGCATTTCCTTCTTGTCCCCCTCTTCTGCCACGGGAATCACCCAGGCACCCTCGGACTGCACCGCAATGCCCCGGCGCTTCATATCCTCCACCATGGCGGGGATATAGGGGTCGGCGTCGCTTTCCCCCAGCCACTTTTCAAAGTGGACGTCCAGACTGTCATAAATCCGCCGCAGGTCGGGCAGGGACACGTTCATGAT
>UROL01000244.1 GCA_900549495.1 uncultured Eubacteriales bacterium
GGCTCGGAGATGTGTATAAGAGACAGGCCGGAACCGGGGCGGGATAGACACAGGCCGGGGTATAGGTGTATTCCAGCTGGCCGGAGAGATTGGTGGCCATATTGTGGGTGTGTACCCAGGCACCTGCCGGAATCTCCTGTAGGGCGTGGCCGATGGGGAAGCCGTATTTGACAATCTGCTCCCCAGGGGCCAGGGCCCGCAGGGCCATTTTGTGGCCCTGGGGGATATCCTGCCCGGCGGCAACCCCCAGAAACACCGTCCCTGCGGGGATGGGCTTCAGGGCAACCGCCACATTGTCCTCAGGGTGAATGTGGATGAAGTCCGTCATAGTGTCCTCCTTACAGGCATTGGGCGAAGGCGGCCTTGGCCCCCTGGCTGCGCAGCAGCGCCAGATTGCGGAGCACCGCCTCCCGGAAGCCGGGAACCTGGGTCAAATCCTGCCCCCACATCTGCCGGTTGGCCATTACGGCCTGCACCAGCTGGGCATCGCTGTCCTCCCGGTGGCTATAGTAGAATTCCAGCACCCACCGGTCGTCGGAGCAGGTATAGCTGTCCCCGGCGGGGCGGCGGCAGACCAGCCCCTTGTCGGTGAGGGCTTGGATGTCCGTGGAGTAGAAGGCAATGTAGGCGGCAAAGCTCATGGTGATGCAGGGGGGCAGCTTCCCCTTCTGCTGCACATAGTCCAGGAGGCTGGGCAGCACCCGGGCCCGCCATTTGGAGGTGGAGTTCAGGGAGATGCTCAGCAGCGCATGGTCTACAAAGGGATTGTCAAACCGATCCTCCACGGCGGCGGCAAATTCCTCCAGGTTTTGCCGGTCCAGGGGCAGGGTGGGGATAACCTCCTGATGGAGCATCCGGCGCATAAAGCCCCGGATCACCGGGTCGTGCATACAGTCCCGGACAATGTGGAAGCCCGCCAGATACGCACCCAGCACGAAGCCGGTGTGGGCCCCGTTGAGAATCCGCACCTTCCGCTTTTTGTAGGGGGCCACGTCCGGAACCACCGGACAGTTCAGCCCCGCCGCCTGGAAGGGCAGCCGCTCTGCCAGCTCCCGGGGGCCCTCGATGTTCCATACCCCGAAGACCTCTCCCACGTCCAGGCAGCGGTCTATGTAGCCGTTTTCGGCCTCCATGGCGGCCCGCTCTGCCGGGTCCTGCACCCCGCCGGGAACAATCCGGTCCACCAGAGTGGAGCAGAAGAGGCACTGCTCCTGCAAATAGTCGGCAAAGCCCGGCTCCAGGCCCCACTGGCTGGCGTATTGGCGGACACACCGGAGCAGCTCCCGGCCATTGTTGTCGATAAGCTCACAGGGCAGGATGGTCAGCCCCCCCTTCCCGGCACGGTACCGGCGGTAGAGCACCTGGGTGAGCTTGCCGGGGAAGCTGGCGCAGGGCGTGTCGGAAAGCTGACAGCCGGGGTCGTAGACAATTCCGGCCTCGGTGGTGTTGGATACCACATATTCCAGGTCGTCGGACTCTGCCAGGGCCATCAGGGCCTGAAAATCCTCGGGACTGTCTGTGGGGTTCAGGCAGCGGGAGACGACGGAGATAACCCGCTTGCAGTCGATTTTCTCCCCGGCCACATTGCCCCGGAGATACAGGGTGTATAGCCCCTGCTGCCGGTTCAGCAGTTCAATCTGGCTCTCCCGGCCATGGGAGCCCCGGGGCTTTACCAGCACGCATTTGCCGTTCCACCCCGCCTTTTCGTTGGCCAGGTCAAACCAGTAGTCGGTAAATGCCCGGAGGAAATTTCCCTCGCCGAATTGCAGCACCTTTTCCGGCGCCTGTTCCAGCAGGTAGCCGGTGTAGCCGGTTTTCTTCAGGACGGCGTAATTCAATGTTTCCATGCAAAACCTCTCCTTTGTATTTCATTATAATTCCCGTTGCGATTTCCGTAAATGGACAAAACAATGCCGTTGATTGCACATTTCGGATTTACCCCTGGGCCTCCAGTCTGCCCCGGGCCTTCCAGAAAAAGTACAGCCCATATTCCACCACGGCCATACACAGCCAGCCGGCAAAGCAGGCCCAGGCCTCCCCCCGGATACCCATTTTGGGCACCCAGAAAAAGACGCACAGGGTACGGATGCCGGTTTGCAGCACCGTGGAAAACAGCACGATTTTCATCCGGCCCAGCCCCCGGAAGTGGCCCTGGATGGCGTTGGTGATTCCGGGCATCAGGAAGAAGAAGGCCTTTAGCCCGATATAGGAGACCCCGGCGGCTACGATTTCCTGGGCCCCAGCCGGGCTGAGCAGGGCCACGGCAGGGCCCTTGAGCAGCTGGGTGAGGAGGAAGGCCAGGGGATAGTAGGCCACTGCCAGCAGCAGCCCCGCCCCGAGGGTGCGCTCCATCCGCTCCCGCTGTCCGGCTCCCCGGTTCTGGGCGGTGCAGGTCATAATGCCGTTGCCGATGCTCTGGGTGGGAATCCGGGCGAAATCCTCGATTTTGCACCCGGCATTGAAGGCATCCATGGCCACAATGCCCTGGGTATTGATTACGCCCTGGATACACACCTTGCCTATGGGCTGGGCCGCCTGCTGCAAGGCGGTGAGAAAGCCGATTTGCAGGGTCTGGGAGAGGAGGGCTTTTTCCACCCGAAGCTCCCGGCGGGTCAGCCGCAGTGCCGGGACTGTCTCTTATACACATCTGACGCTGCCGACGAAT
>UROL01000245.1 GCA_900549495.1 uncultured Eubacteriales bacterium
CGCCCGGAAAGCAGAGGGTTACGGGCGATTTTCATCGCCCCTACGAAAACTCAGAAGATTTTACATTCCACCATTCAACGTGCCGCCCGGAAAGCAGAGGGTTACGGGCGATTTTCATCGCCCCTACGAAAACTCAGAGGTGGTTACATTCCACCATTCAGCGGGGGACGGGAATAACCTACTTCGCCGGTTGGTAAAAATTTTTGAAAAATACTTGACAAACGGACAAATGTGCGCTAGTATAGCACCATCGATTTTTGAATCGGGATTGAGAAGGCAATGAAGGGAAGAGTAAGCCCGCGGATGCCGTGCAGAGAGCCCCGTTTGGTGGAAAGGGGTACGGATAGGCGTGCTGAACATGGCCCCGGAGCCGCATGGGTGACAGTGAGCCCATGACGGGTGCGCCCGTTAACGCGCAGGAGTATGGTAGTACTCCCTGAGGCAGTGCCCCGTGAGGGGGCTGCGAAGCAAGGTGGTAACACGGATTTTATTCCGTCCTTGTGCGTAGGCATGAGGACGGATTTTTTATTTGTAGGAGGGATTTGTTTGGAACCCATAGTAGAGCTGCGGGGCCTGTCCAAGACCTTTGGCTCCGGAGCAGAGCAGGTGGCGGCGTTGCAGGATGTCAGCGTTCAGGTGGAGGCCGGGGAAATCTTCGGCATCATCGGCCTGTCCGGTGCGGGCAAGAGTACCCTGGTGCGCTGCATCAATCTGCTGGAAAGGCCGGATGCAGGAAAGGTGCTGTTCCACGGAGAGGATCTGATGTCCATGTCCACCCGGCGGCTGCGCCAGGTGCGCCGGAAGATTTCCATGATTTTCCAGAGCTTTAACCTGCTGGAGCAGCGCACCGCTTTGGACAATATCTGCTTCCCCCTGGAGCTGGAGGGCGTGCCCAGAGCCAAGGCAAAGGCCAGAGCGCTGGAGCTGCTGGAAATTGTGGGTCTGCCGGATAAGGCCGGGGCTTACCCGGTGCAGCTGTCCGGCGGGCAGAAGCAGCGCATCGCCATTGCCCGGGCCCTGGCATCCAATCCGGAGGTGCTGCTGTGCGACGAGGCCACCTCCGCCCTGGATCCCCAGACCACCAACTCCATTCTGAACCTGCTGCAAACCATCAGCCGGGAGCGGAAAATCACCGTAATCCTCATTACCCACCAGATGTCCGTGATTGAGCAAATCTGTAACCGGGTGGCCATCCTGGACAGCGGCGTGGTGGCGGAAATCGGCCAGGTGGAGCGGGTATTCTCCAATCCCCAGTCCGCCGCCGGGCGGCGGCTGGTGTCCCCGGAGGTGCCCCTGCCCCTGTCCGCCTGGGAGGGCCCGGTGGCCCGCATCGCCTTCAACGGCAACGCCTCCGAGGAGCCCATTATCGCCGAGGTGGCCATGGAGAAGGGCATCAAGCTCAGCATCCTGGGCGCCGACACCCGGAACGTGGACGGCAAGGCCTTCGGCACCATGCTGGTGAGCCTACCGGAAAGCCCGGCCCAGCGGCAGGACGTGCTGGACTATCTCAACCATTTTGACGGCGTAACTGCGGAGGTGATTCAGTAATGTTCGACCTGTTTTCCGACCCGGTTAAGGTGGCAAACCAGATGCAAATCATCTACAGCGAGTACGGCTTCGCCATCTGGGAGACTATGTATTCCCTGGCTCTGGAGACTGCCTTCGCCTACCTCATCGGCCTGCCCCTGGGAGTGCTGCTGGTCACCGGCGAGAAGGAGGGCGTAAAGCCCCTGCCCAAGCCCATTATGACGGTGATGAACGTGGTCATCAACCTGCTGCGCAGCGTGCCCTTCCTGATTCTGATGATTATCTGCCTGCCCCTGTCCAAGGTCATCGTGGGAACCAAGGTGGGCACCATCGCCACCATTCCCCCCATGGTCATCGCCGCTTTCCCCCTGGTGGCCCGAATGGTCGAGGGCAGCCTGCGGGAGGTGGATCAGGGTGTGGTGGAGGCCGCCCAGAGCATGGGGGCAAGCCCCTGGCAAATCGTCACCAAGGTGATGCTGCCGGAAGCCCTGCCCAGTTTGATTTCCGGATGCACCATCACCGTGGCCACCATCCTGGGCTACGGCGCCATGGCCGGTATCATCGGCGGCGGCGGTCTGGGCCAGATTGCCATCAACTACGGCTATTACAATTTCAAATTCCTGGTGATGTGGATTGCCGTTATCGGCCTGGTGGTGCTGGTGCAAATCTTCCAGTCCCTGGGCACTTGGCTGTCCGTCAAATGCGATAAACGTCTACGTAACCGGAAATAATAGCAAGCCCATACAATCCCCCAAAAAAGGGAAAAACAATCGGCCCATACAAGCCCCCCGGTTTCCTCCGCAAAAACGATACCGGGCGGGTCAGGGAACCCACGTATAGGTACCCGCCCAAAGCGTAACTAAAAAAACCGGGCGGGTTAGGGCACCCACGTATAGGAACCCGCCCAAAGCCTAACCAGGAACCGGTTTCCCCCAGGAAGCGATACCGGGCGGGCAAGGGCACCCACGTATAGGAACCCGCTTAAAGCCTACCCAGGAACCGGTTTCCACCAGAAAGCGATACCGGGCGGGTTAGGGAACTACCGTATAGGAACCCGCTTAAAGCCTAACCAGAAACCGGTTTCCACCAGAAAGCGATACCGGGCGGGTTAGGGAACTACCGTATAGGAACC
>UROL01000246.1 GCA_900549495.1 uncultured Eubacteriales bacterium
CTCGTGGGCTCGGAGATGTGTATAAGAGACAGCCCCGGGGCTTCGGGGGCACAGGCCGCCCGAAGTCCCGGGGGAAGGATGGAATATTTCTGGGCTTATTCGGCCCAGCTGTAGATGCTGTTTAGCAGGGTGCTGCCGGGGAAGGTGTCCTCCCCCTGGTAGGTGGCGAGGCAGAATTTCTGGGTGCCATCGGGGTAGGTGATGAGGATGGTGCCGTCCACATCCCAGATTCGGGCGGTTTTGCCGTCCTGGGCGGTGAGCTGAATGATGCACTGGGGGTCGCCCTGGGGGGCTTCCTCCACATAGCGCCAGGTATCGGTGCCGCAGACGGCATCTGCAAAGTCCAGCTGCATGGCTTCCGAATCCGGTGCCCAGCCGCTTTTCTGGGTGATTTTCACATGGGTGGGTTGGGCGAAGGCCATCAGATTCTTGGTTACGGAGTAGCATTCCAGCAGCTCCGGGGTCATGTACATGGCGTTTTCCTTCTCATATTGGGATATGTCCAGCCCCTGCTGCCATTGCTCCGGCAGCTCACGAACCGTGCGGAAGACATACAGCCTGTCCCCCAGCTGCCCCACAAAGGCGTAGTCGGTGTAGCGGCCGTCCCCCCAGGTGATGCACCACAGCACATCGGAAAGCTGGGAGACATTGGAGATGGCCCAATGGGTGATGGGGGCGTAGTTGTCCCGGAAGAATTCCCGGCTGTAGTCCGATTCGAAGTACAGGAAATCTTCCGCCTTCTCCGGAGTGGCCTGGCCGCAGGCCTTGATGTAGTATTGGAAGTATTCCTCGGCGGCTTCCTGGGTGCCGGGAGCCAGGGTGGGGCCGCTGCTCTCCGGCACGGTGGGTTCTGCGGCGGTGCCCTCCGGCAGAGCGGTACCCTCCGGCAGGGTCAGATACCGGGAGCGCACCCAGCCGCTGGGCCCCTGCTGACTGGACTTGACAAAGGTCCAGGAGTCGGCTCCCACGAAATCGGTGCGGACAATCTGCACCTGCTGCCCCTTCTCCAGAAGGGCGACGATTCTGGCATCGACAGAGGGAGCCTGGCGCACATTCACGTTTTCCGACAAAACGGCGGTAACGCCGGAAGCCAGGAAGGGCTGGTTGGTGGCGGCATCGGACGTCCCCTCTGCCTGCACCGGGGTGGTGGCGGCATCGGACTTTCCCTCTGCCTGTACCGGGTCGGTGAGGAGCACGGCGGCCAGGGCGATGCACAGCACCACCGCCAGAATTGTTACCCAGAATTTGGGCTTCCGGTAGCTCAGCACCCCGGCGATGCGCTGCTTCACCCCCACCTCGGCAAAGGCCAGGGGGCAGACCTGGGCCGCATGGGGCATGGCGCAGGCCAGCAGGGCGGCGGAATAGCCCTGCCTCTGCCGGGTGGACATGGTGCGGATTACCGCCTGGTCACAGGCCTGCTCCACGTCCCGACAGAACAGCAGATAGGCCACCCAGCACAGGGGATTGAACCAGTGGATACTCAGCAGCAGATAGCCCAGGGGCTTCCACAGATGGTCGCCCCGGCGCAGGTGGGCCCGCTCGTGGGCCAGCACCGATTGGGCAGTGGCATCGTCCAGGGAGGAGGGCAGGTAGATTTTTGGCCGTATGACCCCCAGAATGAAGGGGGTCAGGATGCCGTCACAGCGGTAAATTCCCTTCCCGGCCGGGGCGGAGATACGCACCCGGCGGTGCAGCCGCAGGAAGCTCACAGCAGCATACACCACCATGGCGGCGAAGCCCAGGGCCCACAGCAGGGGCAGCAGGGCAATGCCATTGCCTCCGGCGGTCTGGGTGGCTGCCGGAAGGGCATCGGCAGGAAGGGCAGGCAGGGGCGCAGCCGCCTGCTCCATGGGGGCCAGCGCCGTCACCATCTGCCGGGGGGCGGCAGCAGCCTGGGGAACCATGCTCACCCGGCTTTTCAGGGAGAAGGGGAACATCAGCCGCAGGGCCACCAGGCCCCACAGCATACAGGAATATTTCCGGGGCACCCGCTTCAGCAGGGGCCGCAGAGCCAGCAGAATCAGAATCATCCACCCGGCGGTAAGGCTCAGCCGGGCCATTTGCCAAAACGCAGCGGTGCTCATTGGGTATTCTCCTTTCCGTATGCATCCAGCATCCGCCGGATGTCCGTCACATCCTGCTCCGACAGCTTCTTTCCGGCGGCAAAGGCGGCAATGAAGGCGGGGAGGGAGCCGTCAAAGGTCTCCTCCACAAACCGTTGGCTCTGCCGGGCGTAGAAGTCCTGCCGGGTTACCAGGGGGGTTACCATACCGTCGGTGTTCTGAAAAAGCCCCCGGGCGCATAGCTTTTTCAGCACGGTATAGGTGGTGGATTTTTTCCACTCCAGCTTTTCCTGGCACAGCTTCACCAGGCACCCGGAGGACAGGGGCGCATTCTCCCATATAATATCGGCAAACTGCGCCTCCACGGCCCCTAGCCTTGTTTCATCCATAGTAAAAACCTCCTTTTGGTCTATAGCCTATCGACCTCTATTGACAGTCTATCATCTATAGACCACTTTGTCAAGACAATTTTTTGAATGCCGGAATGCGAGTTTCCGAGCGAGTGCCCGGTTGTATGGTACAACGTCAAATCCTCTGAGTTTCGTAGGGGCGATGAA
>UROL01000247.1 GCA_900549495.1 uncultured Eubacteriales bacterium
TGTATAAGAGACAGGTATAGAAGCCATCCTTTTCGCTCTTTTTCACAATGCGGTCGCGGCTTCTGGCGGTGGGGTCGGTGAGCTGAAGCTGGACAGAAACCCGAGTGGCGATATCGGTGTCGTTCACCTTTTTGGTTTCCAGAATCTGCATCATTACGATATGGCTGTCTGCCATAGAGCCGTAGTATACCAGATTGTCCTTACGCATCAGCGGATGCCCCTTGTACATCAGAACCTTTTTTTCATCAGCCATGATAGGAACCTCCTGAATTTGTAGTGGAATTGTAACACATTGTAATCAATATGTCAATCCCCAAACTGCCGAATTCCGGCGAATTGGAAAGAATTGCCAGTTACAGTGCAGGTTTTCTGCTGAAAAGACGGAGAAAGTATGAAGTTTTCAAGTTACATAACGAGTTACATAACAAGAGGCTTTTGCCGTGGCAAAAGCCTCTTGGCGGGGATGATTTTACGGTCAGTCTTTGGCGAGGTACTCCCGCACCAGCACCTGCATCAGCTCATCCCGGTCGATTTTGCAAATCATGCTCCGGGCGCTGCCGTAGTTGGTGATATAGGTGGGATCCTCGGTGAGCAGATAGCCCACAATCTGATTGATGGGGTTATAGCCTTTTTCATTCAGGGCATCGAACACACTCCGGAGTATATGCCGCATGGTCTCCTTGTCATCAGGAACCTGAAAGGTCTGTGTCTCCATTCCCGTCATGGTCTCAGCCTCCTTTTGGTGGATTTTATACCCTATTATAGCCTAAACAGTCAATTCTGTAAAGCCCTGCAAGTAAAAATTTTGTAAATACCGGAATTACCGCAGAGTGGCGTTGCGCTTCTCCTTCAGGGCGGCCAGCACATCGCTCACCACCTTTTCGGAGTCGCTGTCTGTCAGAGTGCGGTCATCGGCTCGGAGCTCCAGGGAGAAGGCCATGCTCTTCTTCCCCTCGGGAATGCCTACGCCCCGGTAGATGTCGAACAGCTGGATTTTCCGCAGCAGCTTACCGGCAGCGGCGGTGATTGTCTCTTCTACCTGGGCCACGGTGAGGGCCTCGTCGCAAACCAGTGCCAGGTCACGGCTGACGGCGGGATACTTGGGCAGGGGAGTGAAGGTGGGATCCGGCAGCCGCAGGGCAAACATCTTTGTCAGATTCAGCTCGGCGCAGTAGACCTCGGTATCGATGCCGTAATTCTTGGCAACCAGGGGGTGCACCTGGCCCATTACGCCCACCTCCACGCCGTCAAACCAGATGCTGGCGCACCGGCCGGGATGGTAGCTGGGGTTGTTCTTTTCGGCGGCGTAGCTGGCCTTCTTCATCCGCAGACCGGCAAATACCGCTTCCAGCTCACCCTTGAGCTTGAAGAAGGTCTCCTTCTCGCCGTAGGAGCCGAATACCAGCATCTTGGGCTCGTCGGGCAGACGCTGTCCCTTAACAGGCAGGTAGACGGTGGCAATCTCATAGAGCTTGGCAGCCTTGTTGTGGTAGGCATTGTTCCGGCCCAGAATTTCCAGCATGGAGGGCAGGGCAATGGTACGCATGATGGAGGTGTCCTCGCCCAGGGGATTCTGAATCCGCATGGCGTTGCGCAGGGGAGAGTCCGCCGGGACACGAATCTGGTCGAATACCGCAGGGGAGGTGAAGGAGTAGGTGATAATCTCGCTGTAGCCCATGGCACGGCACAGGGTTCCGGTCTTGACCGCCAGCTTCATCTTCTGGGAATAGCCGCCGTGGGTGGCGGTGCGGAACTGGGTGACGGGAATCTCATTGTAGCCGAAGGAGCGGCCCACTTCCTCGGCAATATCCACCATCCGCACCAGGTCGGGCCGGAAGGAGGGAACGGCAATAACGTCGTTTTCCACCGGGATTTCCAGCCGGTTCAGGTAAGTCACCATGTCCTCCTTGGGAATATTGGTGCCCAGCAGGTGATTGATTTTTTCAGGCTCCAGGGGCAGCTTCCGCTCCTGGGGAACGTAGTTGATAATGTCGATAATGCCATCCAGCACATCGCCGCATTCCAGCAGCTCCACCAGCTCGCAGGCACGCTGCACGGCGGGGACAGTCATCATGGCATCCAGATTCTTTTCAAACTTGCCGGAGGCCTCGGTTCGCATACCCAGGGCCAGTGCAGTCTGGCGGATGGAGGTGCCGTTGAAGTTGGCGGATTCGAATACCACCATGGTGGTGTCCTCCTGAATTTCGGAGTTCTCGCCGCCCATGATGCCTGCCAGACCGATGGGCCTTGCATCGTCGGCAATCACCAGCATACCTGCCTTCAGGCTCCGCAGGGTGCCGTCCAATGTGGTCAGGCTTTCGCCCTCCTGGGCCTCCCGCACCACAATCTTGCCGGAGGAGACATAGCGGTAGTCAAAGGCGTGCATGGGCTGGCCGTATTCCAGCATTACATAGTTGGTGATATCCACGATATTGTTGATGGGCCGCACGCCGTTGGCACGCAGGCGCTGCCGCAGCCACTTGGGGGAGGGGCCAATCTTCACATTGGCCACCATCCGGGAGGAATAGCGGTTGCACAGCTCCGTGGCGGGCACCTCCACATCCAGGTGCTGGAAAATGGAGCCGGCATCGCTGCCGTGGACCACAGGCTCGTGG
>UROL01000248.1 GCA_900549495.1 uncultured Eubacteriales bacterium
ACGAGATCAGCCTCGGTCTCGTGGGCTCGGAGATGTGTATAAGAGACAGGAACTGGGGGATGCTTTTGTGGCCTTTCCCGGTGGTACAGGGACGCTGGAGGAGATTTCTGAGGTGATGTCCATGGTGACGCTGCACTACATAGATGCCCCCTGCATTCTCTACAATCTCAATGGATATTATGACAACTTGAAAGCAATGCTGAATCACATGGTCACAATGGGACTTTCCACTCACAAGCGACTGGCGGGTATCTATTTTGCGGATCAGCTAGAGGATATTGTTAGGGAACTCAACAGGAGGGCGAAAGATTTTGCCCAGCTCGGGAGCAAGGGGTGACCGTTGTCCTCCTGCAAGACTGTATAGGCCGTTCTACCAAACCGCATATGAATCGGGCTGGATTTCCGTTTTTTGGGAAAATCCAGCCCGATTTTTATTTCTTTTGCAGCAGACCGATAATCTGCCCGGACAGTATCACGGTAAGCAGAGAGTAGCAAATTCGTTGAAGGGGAATGTAGCTCAGGGAGAGCAGCAGTACCGACAGGTCACTGATTAAATAAATCCATTGAATCTTTATGTGGGTGTGCTCGGAAAGGCTCATGGCAAGGGCATCATCGCCACTGGTGGCGCCGCCCACCCGGACGCACAGGCCGCTGCCCACGCCCACAAAAATGCTGCCTGCAACTGCCGCCAGCAGGGGCATCTGGGCAATCTGGGGGAACAGGGGAGGGAACTGCTCGCAGACGTAATAGAATAGGGAGTAGCCCGCAGCCGCAGCGGCAGAATAAGCCACAAAGGGTTTGCCAAAGGTGCGCCAACCGAGAAGATAGCATAGCCCGTTGAGCAGCAGACTGGAAAAAGCGGGGGAGATGTGGAACCAGTGCTGAATCAGCAGCACCGCCCCCAATACGCCGCCCTCGGTGACGTGGGCAACGGCATGGATATTATACATTCCGAAGGCCAGAAAACCGGCACTGAAAAAGGCAATCAGGCAGGAGCGAATACGGATTTCTTGGTTCATGATTTCTCCTTCTAAAAGTTTTTCGATGGCGTTTTCTACGTCAAAAACTGCCCCACCGAAAGACGGGGCAGTTAAAAATGCGTGCATGGGAGACATTCTGTTGGGGGAATGAAGCGGATAAACTGGAAGTTATCTCACTCCTGTTAAGATAAAGTTCATTAGCTGCTCTACATCATCAAAATCATCATAATCTCCGTTTATGCCATCTCGATGATACACAACTCCATTTTTCTCATTTCTCTCTAAACAGTCCAAAAGCTTTTCTTCTCCATATTTTTTAGCAAATAAAGTAAATGCGTATGGTTTGATTTTGCTCAATAATCCCTTCTTACAAATTTCTTCACACTCATAACAATGTGTCAACTCTTTTGTAATAGAACATCGTTTATTCTCACAAAAATCATTATCTGGGCAACCGTTTGAGCCACATCCATTACAATCAGCTTTTTCTGTGCATAAGCAACACGCAAGCCCACATCTGGCAATTCCTAATTCTCTTTTCATTTGCACACCTCCACAACTTCTAATTTTCCTATTCTAAAAAACATTATAAATCACTACAACATAGACAAATACTGCGGTTAAACAGGTTATGATAAAACCACT
The DNA here is from genome assembly GCA_900549495.1 of uncultured Eubacteriales bacterium. GTDB lineage: Bacteria > Bacillota > Clostridia > Oscillospirales > Oscillospiraceae > Faecousia. The sequence continues at coordinate 1,626 of UROL01000248.1, forward strand.
TTTATCTCGATTATTTTTATATTCTACACTTCTTAATGGTAAAAGAGTGGCAAGTGATACAAGCATAATCGGGTTTGCTATGTCAAAAGGAAGAATTTTCACTAATCCTAATACAGCGAAAAGCATTGTTATTATAGATAAAATGATTTTTGCGATTTTCACACGATCACACTCCTTAGTAAAATTCCGATTTGCTGAACTGTTACTCAGTATAGCATACATAAAGTTTTGGGGCAAGAATGATTTGGCATCCTACCTGCTTGCCCCCTGACCGGAGCAGAAGACCGGCTACATCCCGCCATAAAAAATTCGCCGCTTTGCTTCCAGATCCGGTGCGTCCGGTGTCTGGGTGGAAAACAGCCCATACAGGCTGCCCAGCCGCAGCTCCTCCGGGCTGACGGCCTCACCGGCGTTGCGAAATTCCGGGTGCGCCCGCAGGATGCGCCGCCCCTGGGCGGAAAAGCCCAGCACACGAAGGGTGTGGGGAACCACGCCCATCTGCGCCTGGGTCAGCCCCAAAAAGGCGCACAGAATCATCCGGTCAATCCGGGTGCGGGTGTAGCGCTTGGACTTGACCGCTTCTGCCACGTCGGACAGGGTGGCGCAGCGCCCGGCAGCCTTCATCAGCTTGCGCCACAGCCCTTCGGAGCCATAGGGCAGCGCCGCAAATTCCGCCTCCGTCATGGTACGCAGCCGGGCGAGAATGGCTCGTTCCCCGGCTTCCAGGGTGTGCAGCGTGGCATTTTGGAACAGCGCCGCCGCTTGCGGGGGAACTGCCGCTTCCCAGCTGCCGCCGGAAACCATTTGCTGCCGTACAGCGGTGGCAGAGGGGGTGTCGGGGCGCAGGGCGGTGTCGTGATAGCTGCCCGCCCGAAAAATTGGCATGGGTTCCATGGTGCTGCCTTGCTGCAAAATTGCCTTGGTATACTCTACACCCCTGTCTCTTATACACATCTCCGAGCCCACGAGACCGAGGCTGATCTCGTA
>UROL01000249.1 GCA_900549495.1 uncultured Eubacteriales bacterium
TGGGCGTGCCAGCTCCCTCAGAGAGGGAGCCGGGAATGGGTGCGTACCATTCAACGTGCTGCCCGGAATCCATGACGTTGCGGGCGATTTTCATCGCCCCTACGGCATAATTCTGGAATTGTTCTAAGAATTGCAACCCATGCAATCGTCGTGCCCCGAAAAAGGAAAATCCCCCGGGGTGGGGGGATTCCTGTTATACAATAAAATCAGAAGCAGCACAAAAAGGGCATCCTGCCGCCGCAGCAGAAGACCTGGGCCAGGTAGCACAGGCAGAGGTTGGCGCAGGGGGAGCCACCCAGGGAGAAGCCGCCGTAGTTCTGGGCCTGGCGCTTATAGGCGGAGCCGTCCCCTTCCAGCTGGTTCAGGGCCCAGAGGTATTCCTGGTTGTCCGGCTCCATGCTTACGGCCTTTCGCATATGCTCCAGGGCGGTTACCTGGTTGCCCAGGCCGTCGTTGGCCAGGGCGCTGAGGTAATACCACCGGGCGTTCCGGTTGTGGCTGTTTTCCAGGGCGTTCAGGGCCTCCTGCCAGCGGCGGAAGCGGATGTACTGCTCTGCCGAGGTCTGGTACTGGTCCCCCTGCTGGGTGGAGGTGCGCTGCTGGTAGCCGCCGAAGGGGTCGTAGCCATAGAAGCCGCCGTAGCCGCTGCTGTAGCCGCCGCCCTGGGCGGACTGCCGGTGGGCGTACTTCTCGGGGTTTTTAATCTGGTCGTAGGCCTCGTTGACCTCCTGCATTCTCCGGGCCGCCTCCTGGTCTCCGGGGTTCAGGTCGGGGTGGTATTTCTTTGCCAGGGCACGGTAGGCCCGCTTCACCTCGTCGTCGGTGGCGTTGGGGCCCAGGCCCAGGACTTTATACGGATCGTCAACCATTGGCAGCCTCCCTCTTCCTCTTGCCCCGGTACTGCACCCACACGCCGCTGTACAGAATATTGTCCAGCAGGGCCTTGTCCTGCACCAGGGGGAGCTTTTCGTAGCTTTCGGTGCAGCGCGCCATGGCCAGCACCAGATATTCTTCCCATTTTTCCGGATTCTTTTCCTGGAACGCCAGGGGGTTATACCGGCCCTTGCGCCGGTCTGCATCGTAGTCCAGCATGGCATCGGCCAGGTAGACGAAGCGCCCCAGGTGGAAGCCCAGGCTCCTTAAGTCCGGGGCCCACATATCCTCCTGGGCCACCATCAGCTGGGCCATCAGGCTGCCGAAGCAGGAGGCGGGGAGGTCGGGGTTTTCGGTCTGGGCCTGCTCCAGGTTGCTGAGCCTTTGGATGCAGTCCTGTATGGCGTCGCACTGCCGGGGGTAGCGTTGGCGGATGGGCTCCCAATAGGGGGCCAGGCCACGGCACATCAGCCGGGCGGAGGCCTTCCCCTCGTCGGCCACGTCGTCCCGGGCCTTGTAATAGGCCAGGGCCACGTTCATGTCGGCGGCGTAGTCGATACTGCCGCTGCTGAGCCAGGGCTTCCGGCCCAGGGGGTGGATGAGGCAGTGGCTGCGGCCGGAGCGCTCCTCCGGCTCGTACAGGCTCATATGCAGCAGGGCCAGAAAGGCCATGTCATAGCTCAGGGTCAGCCCTGCCAGGCCGGAGGTGCGCTGGCGGATGCTGCGGCAGATGCCGCAATAGGCGGCGCCGTACCGCTCCCGCTGGGCGGCATCCAGCTCCTTCCAGTTGGCGTTGACGTATCCGAACATAGGGCAGCCCCCTTTCCTGCTGTAAGAAATAGGAAACGATACTATTCCTTTTAGCACCCGTGTGTGAACAGGGGATAAACAAAGGAATATTTTAAGGATTATTTTTGGAAAATGCGGTGGCCCGGGCGATAAGCTGGTTCAGTGCCCCGCCGAAGAAGATGATTTCCAGGCAGCAATAGAGCCAGAGCATACTGATGGCGATGGCGTACACCGAGCCGTAGATATTGGCGTAGCTGGGGAAGTGGGTGACGTACACCGAGTACAGGTTGGAAAACAGCAGCCAGCCCACCGAGGCCAGCAGCCCCCCGGGGAGGCTCTCCCAGAAGCGGTTGCGCCGGTTGGGCAGAATCATGAACATCAGTGTGAAGAACAGGCTCTGCACCACCAGCAGAAACAGCAGCCGCAGGTTCAGGAAGTCCGTCAACAGGTTCATGCCCGGCAGGTTCAGGCCCCGCAGGGCCTTCATCAGGGTGCCCCCGAAGACGTGGAGCACCAGGGTCAGCAGAATCACCGCCTCCAGGGCGAAGGTATACAGCACACTGATGCCCCGGGTATACAGGTAGCCCCGGTCTTCAGAAACGCCGTAGACGGCGTTGAGCCCGGTGAGCAGACCGTACACCCCCCGGCTGGCAGACCATAGGGCTGTGAGGGCGCTGACCCCCGCTACCGCGCCGGAGGCGTTGTCGTACACGCTGAAAATCAGCCCCTTGGCGGTGCCCATCAGGGCCTGGGGCAGCACCCCGTCCAGGGCATCCAGCAGAGTATCCACCGACAGCCCGGTATACCGCAGCCCGCTGAGCACCAGCAGCAGGGCGGGGAACACGGACAGGACAATAAAATATCCGGTATCTGTCTCTTATAC
>UROL01000250.1 GCA_900549495.1 uncultured Eubacteriales bacterium
TATTCGTCGGCAGCGTCAGATGTGTATAAGAGACAGGGCCAGTACCGCCGCCCCCTCCCGGCCCCCCAGGGCGAAGACGGTGAACACCGTAACGATATTGGACAGCCCCAATTTCACCCCGGGGATGGGCACCACCGGGGGGATTTGTGCTTCCAGCATAAAAATGCTCAGGGCAATGGCCGTCAGCAGCCCCAGCAGGGCCACCCGCCTGGCCCTCACGGCTGCTCCCGGCAAAGGGCCAGGAATTCCTCCTCCGAGAGGATGCGGGTTCCGAATTTGGCGGCCTTCTGATTCTTGCTGCTGCCGGAATCCTTGTCATTGGTGATTAGGTAGTCGGTTTTGGCGCTGACCCCGGACACCACCTTGCCCCCCTGGGCCTCGATTTCCGCCACCAGGGCATCCCGGTTGGGGAAGTGGAGGAGCTTTCCGGTGATGCAGAAGGCCTTGCCCTTCAGGGCACCGGCGGCCCGGGGCTGCTCCGGGGCGATGTTCAGCACCGGCAGCAGGGGGCGGATGCGGTCTTCGTTTTCGGCCACAAACTGGTTGATGGCGCTGCTCATCACCTGGCCGAAGCCGTCCAGCACCGTCCAGTCGTAATTGTCCTTGGCCAGTTCCAGGAACCGCTCCAGGGGGTTTCCCTCCCCGGCGCACTGGGCGGCCAGAATCTTTGCATTGTTTTTCCCGATGGTGGGGATGCCAATGGCGGTGAGGACGTTGCTCATGCGGCAGCTTCTGCTGACCTCAATGGCGGAGAGCAGATTGTCCACGCTGTCCTGGCCGAAGCGCTCCATTTCCATCAATGCCTCCCGGTGGGACTGTAGGTGGTAGATGTCTGCGTAGTCCCGGACGAAGCCCTGCTCCATCAGCATTTTCAGCCGCTCCTGGGACAGGCCCACAATGTTCATGGCATCCCGGCTGACGAAATAGGCAATCTGATCCAGCCGGATGGCGGGGCACTGGGGGTTGACGCAGTAGAGCATTTCCCGGCCATTGTCGCAGCGCAGCTCCAGGGGCTTGCCGCAGCTGCCGCAGGCGGTGGGGAAGACATACCCCCCGGAGCGGGTGAGGTTGTCGGTGACCATGGGGATAATCTGGTTGGCCTTGATAACGGTGATGGTGTCCCCCAGGCCCAATTCCAGCTCCTTGATAATGCTCACATTGTTCAGGGAGGCCCGGGAGACGGTGGTGCCGTCGATTTCCACCGGGTCGAAAATGGCCACCGGGTTCACCTGGCCGGTGCGGTTGGTGCTCCATTCAATGTCCCGGAGCACCGTCTCGTTCCGGTCCTGGTAGAATTTGAAGGCCAGGGAATGCTTGGGGTGGTGGCCGGTGCTGCCCAGGCCCAGGCCATAGGCCACATCGTCGAAGGAGCCCACCAGGCCGTCGATGGGGTAGCCCAGGGCGGCGCAGTCCTGCTGTAGGGCCTCCATTTCCGTTTCCATGGCCTCCCGGCGGCTTTCTGCATCCGGGTAGCGATTTTCCAGGGTCACATGGGGCACCACCGAAAAGCCCAGCCTGGCAAGCAGGGCAAAGGCGGCGGAATAGGTTCGGGTGTCGACCAGGGGGACGCCGTTTTCATCGGAGGCGGCGTAGAGCTTCCAGGCGATGAATTTCACCCCCCGCCGGGCGGCCACCCGGCTGTCCAGCTGGCGCACGGTGCCGCTGACCAGGTTCCGGGGGTTTTTGTAGTCGGTCTGCTCCTGCTGGATGATTTTTCGGAAGGTGGGGTAGTCGATGATGCACTCCCCGTCCACAATCAGCTCCCCGGAGAAGGGGATACGCTGGGGCAGGTTGGCAAAGGTCCGGGCGGTGTGGGTGATGTCCTCCCCCACCTCGCCGTTGCCCCGGCTCTCCGCCCGAACCAGCTGGCCCTGGCGGTAGACGATGGAGGCGGTGAGGCCGTCCATCTTGGCCATGAGATTCATGGGCTTCCCCTCGAAATAGTCGCAGAATTCCCGGATATCCGTGGTCTTCCCCAGGGAGAGCAGGGGGTGGTTGTGGGTGACCTTGGTGAGCTTGCTCACCGCCTGATAGCCCACCGTGGCCGTGGGGGAATCGGCGTATACAATCCCCGTCTCGGCCTCCAGCCGGGCCAGCTGGTCGAAGAGCCGGTCATACTCCTGGTCGGATACCGGGCTTTCGTTTTTATTATAGTAGGCATCCCGGTATTGGTTCAGCCGGTCTACCAACGCTCTCATCTCATCCATAGCGTGTCCTCCATAGGGGGTGGTATTTCCATTATTATACCGAAAAATTTGGAAAATTCAACGAAGAATCGGATTATTGTATTAAAAAAGCACCTGCCGAAGCAAGTGCTTTCTGTGGAGCAGGATACGGGAATCGAACCCGCCTCTGTGGCTTGGGAAGCGACCATTCTACCAATGAACTAATCCTGCATCTGTTACCGAGGCCATTATACCAGACCCGCCCCAAAAATTCAACCCCCTTTTTTCCCCCGAATGGTAAAATGTAAAATCCTCTGCCCCTTTCCGTAGGGGCGGCTACCAGCCGCCCGCCAGCCAAAAGGTTTTAACATGCTTGG
>UROL01000251.1 GCA_900549495.1 uncultured Eubacteriales bacterium
ACGAGATCAGCCTCGGTCTCGTGGGCTCGGAGATGTGTATAAGAGACAGTCTCCGAACCGCTCCATGAATCTACCATCTGCCCCTATTCATCCCCGGTTTCTGAGTGTCTCGTCACCGGGCGGGTGAGGGAACTACCGTATTGGTACAAAGTTCGCAGCGTCATTGTCCGGCGGCACTGCCGCCAAAAACATTACTGTTGACAAACCGGTGGGGAAATGGGTATAATAAGTCCATACGAATAAAAAGCTGTGAAGAGAAGAGTACCTCGTTTTCAGCCGTTCAGAGAGCCCGGGAAGGTGAGAGCGGGCACGGTTTGTGCGGGGGAACATGGTCTTGGAGCTGGCGGGTCGATAGGTAGGCTCGCCCGGGTGCGCCCGTCACTGCGCCAACGAGGCAGGTTTCCTGCAAAACAAGGTGGTACCGCGAAAATTTTCGCCCTTGGATTTTTCCAAGGGCGGTTTTTTATTCGAAGGAGGATTTTTAACATGTGCGACAAATGTAAGGGGAAGTTCTATATCACCACCCCCATCTATTACCCTTCCGCCAAGCTCCATATTGGCCACACCTACTGCACCGTGGCCACCGATACCATGGCCCGGTTCAAGCGGCTCCAGGGCTATGATGTCATGTTCCTCACCGGAACCGATGAGCACGGCCAGAAGATTGAGGACAAGGCAAAGGAGGCCGGCGTTACCCCCCAGCAGTTTGTGGACAACATTGTAGAGGGCGAGACCGGCGTAAAGGATTTGTGGAAGCTGATGAACATTTCCTACGACCGGTTCATCCGCACCACCGACGACTATCACGTTGCCGCTGTTCAGAAGATTTTCAAGAAAATGTATGACAACGGCGATATTTACAAGGGCACCTACAAGGGAAAGTACTGCAAGCCCTGCGAGTCCTTCTGGACCGAGAGCCAGCTGGTGGACGGCAAGTGCCCCGACTGCGGCCGGGAGGTGCAGGACGCAGAGGAGGAAGCCTACTTCTTCCGCCTGAGCAAGTACGCCGGGCGGGTGCGGGATTTGCTGGTGAATACCGACTTCCTGGAGCCCCGCAGCCGTGTCAATGAGATGGTGAACAATTTCATCGACCCCGGCCTGGAAGACCTGTGCGTTTCCCGTACCAGCTTCACCTGGGGCGTGCCGGTGGACTTTGACCCGGGCCATGTGGTGTATGTGTGGATTGATGCCCTGTTCAACTACATGACCGCCCTGGGCTTTGAGAACGACAGGTATCACGACCTGGAAAAGTACTGGCCTGCGGATGTCCATTTCGTGGGCAAGGAGATTGTCCGGTTCCACTCCATCATCTGGCCCGCCATGCTGATGAGCCTGAACCTGCCCCTGCCCAAGAAGGTCTACGGCCACGGCTGGCTGCTGCTGGACGGCGGCAAGATGAGTAAGTCCAAGGGAAATGTGGTGGACCCCTATGTGCTGGCCCAGCGCTTCGGCGTGGATGCCCTGCGGTTTTTCCTGCTGCGTACCTTCCCCTTCGGCTCCGACGGCAATTTCTCCAACGAGTCCCTGATTAACACCATCAATGTGGACTTGGCCAACGACCTGGGCAACCTGGTCTCCCGCACCGTGGCCATGGCACAGAAGTACTTCGGGGAGCAGCTGCCCGCCCAGCAGACCGAGGATGCCGAGAAGGATGCAGAGCTAGTCTCCATGGTCAGCACCCTGCGGGACCGCTATGAGGAGCAGATGGAGAAGTACGCCTTCCAGAACGCTCTGGCGGAGATTTTCAAGGTCATCTCCCGGGCCAACAAGTATATCGACGAAAACGCCCCCTGGGTACTGGCCAAGAGCGAGGAGCAGAAGCCCCGGCTGGCTCGGGTGCTGTATAACCTGCTGGAGACGGTGCGTATCTGCGCCGGTCTGCTGGCTCCCTTTATGCCCGCCACCGCTGCGGAAATTGCAAAGCGGCTGGGCGAGGCTCCCATGGATTGGGACAGCCTGAATGTCTGGGGTGTCCTCAGCACCCAGGTTGCCACCGTCGCTGGTGCCCCCCTATTCCCCAGAATCGATATGGACAAGGAACTGGCTGCCCTGGAGGAGCTGAAGAAGCCCGCCGTCCAGGAGGATCCCCTGCCTGAGCCCAAGGCGGAAATCCCCTTCGACGATTTTGAGAAGGTGGAAATGACGGTGGTTAAGGTTCTCACCTGCGAAAAGGTGAAGAAAAGCGAAAAGCTGCTGAAATTCACCCTGAACGACGGTACCGACACCCCCCGTCAGATTCTCTCCGGCATTGCAAAATACTATCAGCCCGAGGAGCTGGTGGGCAAGACCCTGGTGGCCGTCACCAACCTGGCCCCCCGGAAGATGATGGGCCAGCTCAGCTGCGGCATGCTGCTGTCCGCCGAGCGTGGCGACAAGCTGAACCTGGTGATGCTGGACGATAAGATTCCCGCCGGTGCCAGACTGGTATAATCTCATAACAAGCCGGGGCTGCCGCAAGTGAACCGCTCCCTGTCAAGTAGACAGACGAAAAAACAAAATGTTTTCTCCAGG
>UROL01000252.1 GCA_900549495.1 uncultured Eubacteriales bacterium
GTCCATGGGGGCGTATGTCGTTATTTTTCCGGATAAAAAGTATATCAATACCGGGGATTTGACGGACTTTGGCAATTTAGAGGCGGAATGCACCGCCCCCGGCCCGGTGCGGTTTACCCCGGTGCTGGCCGACGGCACCCCCCTGATTCCCGCCTATACCCAGCCGGAGGAGCCCAAGGAGCCGGAAAATGGGGCGCTGTGGCTGGACAATTCCGCCGCTATGACCCTGCTGCAATGGTCGGCGGGCAGCGGGATGTGGGTCAGCGTGGATACCACCCTGGTGAAAATCACCGCACCGGGCCTGGGCCGGGCCTTCCGTCCCGGGGACGGCGTGGAGCTCTCCGGCGGGCCGGAGGGGGTGGCCACCCAGGGAGTGATTGCCCAGTGCGGGGAGGACTTCGTCACCCTGCCGGGCCTGCTGGCAGCGGAGCAGACCCAGACAGCCCCGGTAACCCTGGGCCGCTACCTGCCCAATATGGATTTCGTCATCCACTGCGGCAACCGGCTCTGGGGCTGCCGCTACGGCATCAGCCGCACCGGGGCAGTGGTAAACGAAATCTACGCCAGTAAGCTGGGGGACTTCCGAAATTGGAGCTGCTTCCAGGGGGTGAGCACCGATAGCTACGCTATGAGCCTGGGCACCGACGGCCCCTTCACCGGGGCGGTGGAATTCCTGGGCTGCCCCCTGTTCTTCCGGGAGGGCTGCATCCACAAAATCTACGGCACTACCCCCGCCTCCTTCCGGCTGCAAACCACCCAGTGCCCCGGGGTCCAGCTGGGCAGCAGCCGGAGCCTGGCCCGGATTGGCCAGACCCTGTTCTACAAATCCCCGGAGGGGGTGTGCGCCTACGATGGGGCGGTGCCGGTGGAGGTGTCCCAGAGCCTGGGAAAAACCCGCTACACCCGGGCCGCCGCCGGGGCTCTGGGGAGCCGGTACTATATCAGTATGCAGGAGGCCGGGGGCGGCTACCACCTGTTCGTCTACGATGCCCCCAGGGGCTTGTGGCACCGGGAGGACAGCAGCGAAATCCATTGCTTCTGCCCCTGCCGGGGAGACTTATTTTATGTAAACCAGGCCGGGGAAATCATCAGCGTTTCCGGCCAGGGGGCGCAGGAGGGGCCCTTCCCTTGGTACCTGGAAACCGGCCCCCTGGGGGGCCTGAGCCCGGACTGCAAGCAGCTGTCCCGGCTGAGTTTGAAGGTGGAGCTGGGGGGCCGGATGGCGCTGTACATCCGCTATGACCAGGAGACGGCCTGGCTGCCCCTGGCCAGAGTTCAGGCCACGGAGCTGAAAACCATCACCCTGCCGGTGGCGGTGCGCCGGTGCGACCACCTGCGGCTGCGGCTGGAGGGCACCGGCACCATGCGGCTCCACGCCCTGGCCAAGACCATGGAATGGGGGAGTGACGTGCTGTGACAGCAGTGAATTTTCGCCCCCCGCAGCTCACCGGGGGCACCGAGGCAGAGCAGCTGCGGCAGATACAAACATATTTGTATACCCTTTGGGAGCAGCTGCAATACGCCTTTGAGGAGGTGCAGCCCCAGACCGGCGGCCAGAATCCCGCCCCCTCCCCTGCTCCGGTAACCCCCCAGGCCGTCAGCGCAGGGTTGAAGGCATTGATTCTGAAAAGCGCCCAGGTGACCCAGGTGCTGGAGCAGCGGGTGGCCCAGCGGCTGGAGGGGAAATACGTGGCCCAGAGCCAGTTCGGCACCTTCCGGCAGGAGACCAGCCAGCAGATTATTGCCAATTCCCGGGGCCTGACCCAGCAGTTTGAAAATGTCCAGCAGCTTACCAGCGCCGTGGCAGAGCTGGACTCCGGCCTCCGGGCGGTAAGCGCCACCATCCGCACCGGGGAGCTGGCCGATGGGGTGTACGGCGTGGAAATCGGCCAGCAGGAGGGGGAAAACGGCATCATCCGCTTCCGCCGCTACGCCCGGCTGACGGCGGACAGACTGTCCTTCTACGACAGCAACCAGGTGGAGGTGGCCTATATCAGTGACCGCAAGCTCCACGTCACCGCCGCCCAGGTGGCGGAAATCGCCGCCGATGCCATCACCGCCCAGACCCTGCAAATAGCCGACTACACCTGGCAGCTCTCCCCCGACGGCCACCTGAGCTTGCGGTAAACCCCGGTTGAATGGCACCCGCCCTCCGTAGGGGCGATGAAAATCGCCCGTAACCCGGGATTTTAGCGAGTACCCGGATGAATGGCACCAGCCCATTCCCGGCTCCCTCTATGAGGGAGCTGGCAGCCCGCAAGGGCTGACTGAGGGAGTGTAGTACGGTGAACGTAGGGGGTTAAAAGTTTTAGAGATTTATATGAGCTTGTGGATAAATCGTAGGCCCGGTGGAACCATCGGGGTACACTCCCTCAGTCAGCTTCGCTGACAGCTCCCTCAGAGAGGGAGCCGGGAAGGGCCCCGGAGGGAGCGGGGGGCGTGGAGGAACCATCGTACTACACTCCCTCAGTCTCGCTATCGCTCGACAGCTCCCTCATAGAGGGAGC
>UROL01000253.1 GCA_900549495.1 uncultured Eubacteriales bacterium
GTCCACGGTGGCGTTGAAGCCGGTCAGGCTTTCCCGCAGCTCCCCGGTGGTGTCCTTCAGGGCATCGTTGATGGCAGCGGCGGCGGTATTCAGGCCGCCAATCATCTGCTGCACCAGCTGGGAGTCGTCAGTGACCCGCTCGGTGCCCAGCCGGGGGGCTACCCGGTGATCCAGCCATAGCTCCATTTCATTTTCCAGCTGCTCCCGGATGGCCTCCGGGTTGAAGATAGCCCGGAGAATGGTGAGGATAATGGAACATGCCACCCCCACCAGGGAGGTATAGAAGGCCACGCCCATGCCCGACAGGGCGGAGAGCAGGCCGCTGCCCATATTGTTCAGGGCGTTCTGCCAGTCCTGGGTGCTGGCCAGCAGCTGGGACAGGGAGCTGACGGACAGGCTGAGGCCCAGGAAGGTGCCCAGCAGACCCATGGTGACGAAAAGGGAGACGGCATTGTTCAAAAACCGCTCGCAGAACAGGAAGAAGCCCATGTCGGTATGGATGGTGCTGGTGACAATGGCGGGGGTATTGGTATCCCGGCCAAAGGTCTTGTAGGCGGCGGTAAATTCCTCCAGGGCATCGTGCACCAGCTGGCTGCGGTGGGTGTCGCCCACAACGGCCAGCTTGGTCTGCCGCCGGTAGGCCAGGGCCACGGCCACCAGCATCACCACCGCCAGAGCGAACAGCATCAGAATCATGATAATCACAATCACGCTCACCGGATGCATGTTGGAAAGAAATTTCATAAAAGTGCCTCCTTGTTTCCTTACGTTTGACAAAAGCTACCCGTTACCTGCCGGGGCAGCCGGGTATATTTTGCCCCATTTTATCACAATCCCCCGGATTACACAAGAGACGTAAGAAAAAACTAAGAATTTTTGTCAAAAAATCCGCCCGGCCCGGGGTAGGGGCTGGGCGGCGTGGTGCCTGGCAGGAGATTTGTCAAGGGCGCTTTTGCATTTCGTCTGTATCCTGACTGTCCCGCAATTTCTTCAAGGCATTCAACTGCTCCAATACAGATGCCTTTGTCCTTGCTTTCGATTCCAAAATGCCATCCACTTTGTCCTCTTTCATAATTCCGGGATATGCCTGCTGGAAATCCAGCAGGATTTCCTTTGCCTGCATTTCTCCCTGGCGGATGGTATGGTAGATTGTCAGATATTTCTCATCCTTCAGAATATCCTGCAAGAAAGAAATTGCATCCGGAGAAAAGCCCGCCCAGCCGCCGTATAGATTCCGGACAGCGGTATCAATCTGAACATACCCAATCGGATTGCCGCTGTGTGCGTGTTCTGCCAGAATGCCTACCACATCAGTTAGATCATTTTTATACTTTCTCCCAGAGCGCAGCTTCATTGTAATCAGGTATTCCCCGGTAACGATTCGGACGTTCAGAACCTGATTGAATGTGCGATAGGGCTTGGAAAATTCTCCGATTCTGCGGGAATAGGAATCGGTGTGGGTAAAATCCGCATTCAGCCAGCCGTTTGGAAGGCCGAAACGGTCTCCAACATGGTTGATGGCCTCTTTCATAATGGAAACCGAAGGCAGCACCGCATCAATATCCGTGGTCATTTCCCGGAATCCGTAGCCTTCAATGATAGCAGCCCCGCCGATGAGAATGATCTCTACTGGCATTTTTCTGCCGCCCAGCCGCTTGTATTCCTTGGAAAGCTCACACAAATACATACTCAGGTTTTCTTTCGTGAAAACCTCATAATTCTCAGTTGACATTCCGAATCTCACTTTCCACAATGTTAAACCGCAAAAATTCCGGGATGGCACTGGCAATGGCCTGCTGCTTTGCCATGTCGTTGCCCCGGCTGGCGGACAATGCCAGAACCCCGGCGGGGAACAACACATCCGACAGCTTTCGCTTCCGGATGTCATCATAGTCCTGGCAAAGGGCAATGCCATTGATTCGGCTCAGATAGTCTACCATGGCCAGCAGATACAGGCTTTCCGGATACCATTTCCTGTTATAATAGGTGCGAATCTCATTGCTCTGGAGGGTGTCAATCAAAAAGTCGATGTCCCCGAGGCGCTTTAGCTTGTGGCAGACATTGCTTTTGAAAAGCTCAAAGGAACAGCGTTTCTCAAAGCAGGGGGCCAGCAGCTCCTCCATGGAAACGTGCAATTCCTTTGCCAGACGGTAAACCGTTTCGGCACTGCATTTTTCCAGGCTGGTTTTTCCGCTGCACAAGTCATTCAATGTGGAATAGGGCACATTGCTTAATTTGGACAGCCGATATTTTGTCATATTCCGCTTTTTCAGCAGCTCTGAAATGGTCATTGTGCAGCACCTTCCCTTCTGGGATCATTATAACGGTATGCCGTGATAATGTCAACGGTGTACAGGGAATAAACTTGCGCCTGACGGCGTATTTGCGGGAAAGGGGTATATTCCCGGAAAAAAGGAATCCAGAAAGAGCAGGGGAACCCCATTTGTTTTTTCGCCAAGCGCAACCGCCCAGCCCCGGGTGGGGGCTGGGC
>UROL01000254.1 GCA_900549495.1 uncultured Eubacteriales bacterium
GCACAGCAGCAGCCCGGTGCCCTGGGGGCCCAGCAGCCCCTTGTGCCCCGGCATGGCGATGAATGCCGCCCCCAGCCGGTTCAGCTTCACCGGCAGGACTCCGGCGGACTGGGCCGCATCCAGGATAAAGGGGATTCCCCGCTCCCGGCACATGGCCGCCATCTCCTCCACCGGCAGCACATAGCCGAACACATTGGACACATGGGTAAACACCGCCGCCTCTGCCCCGGCCCTAAGGGCCCGGGAGAATTCCTCCAGGGTATCCTCCCAGCAAAACAGCCGCCGTCCGGCGATTTGCAGCTTGGCCCCCAGGGCATACAGAGGCCGCACCACCGCATTGTGCTCGAAGCCGGACACCGCCACCCGGGCCCCGGGCCGCACCAGGGAGCGGATGGCGATATTCAGGCCATGGGTGCAGTTGGCGGTCAGCACCACCTGCTCCGGGCGGCAGTCAAAAAGCCGGGCCGCCGTCTCCCGGCAGCGGAACACCGTCCTGGCCCCCTGCTCCGCCGCCGGGTAGCCGCCCCGGCCCGGATTGGCGCAGCGGGCCATGGCCTGGGACACCGCCCGGTATACCTCCGGCGGCTTATGGAAGGAGGTTGCGCCGTAGTCCAGATAAATCATAGCGCCATCTCCTCCAATTCTCCGTCCCCCTGCTGGAAATATACCTTGCCCAGGGGCAGCTGCTGACCACGCAGCAGCGCCACCGCCCGGGCAATCTGCCCCGTCTGCACCCGCAGGCTGTAGCCGCAGCCCCGCTCCTCCATCCAGCGCTGGGTGCGCCGGATGCCGCACCGGAACCCTGCCCGGCGCAGCAGCTGCTCCCCCCGCTGGGCATAGGTGACGGAGCGAAATGTGATGAAATAGACATCCTCGACTTTCATACGACAAAACCTCCCGGAACATTCTATGGATGCCCCCGGCAAAAGGTGCGGCATTTTGCCAGGGGCGGTGCTTGAAATTCCCGGGCAGATGTGATAGTATGGGTGAAAATATAGTCAGAAGTAGGCGAATCGGATGAAATCAAAAACCCGTGCCCTGCTGCTGGTGTTCTGCCTGGTGGTTTTTGCCATTCTGGCGGCGCTGGGCGGCTTTTGGTACTACACCTCCCACCTGGACAGAAGCGGGTGGGTGCAGCAAAATGGATACTACTATTATTTGGATGCAACCGGCACCCCGGTCTCCGGCTGGATGGAGCAGGAGGGCGACACCTATTACTTCGGCCAAAGCAGCGCCATGGTCACCGGCTGGCAGACCATCGACGGCAACCGCTACTATTTCGGCAGCAACGGCGTAATGCGTACCGGCTGGCAGGAGGTGGACGGCCTGATGCACTGCTTCCTGGAAAGCGGCATCCCCGCCGTGGGCTGGCAGGAGGTAGACGGCCTGCGGCGCTACTTCCTCACCGACGGCGTGCTGGCCACCGGCTGGCAGGAGATTGACGGCGCACGCTGCTACCTGTCCGAGGACGGCGTTATCGTCACCGGCTGGCTGGACCAGCCCGAGGGGCGCTACTACCTGAATGACCAGGGCTCCCCCCTGGGCGGGCTGAACACCATTGACGAGAGCACCTATTACTTCTTCGAGGGCAGCCACCTGATGGCCCAGGGCATGGTGGATCTGGAGGACGGAACCCATTTCTTTGGGGAAGACGGCAAAATGTACACCGGCTGGCAGACCATCGGAGACGCCACCTACTGCTTCAGCGACAGCGGCGTGATGCACACCGGCTGGATGGAGGAAGAGGGCTACCGCTACTATTTCAGCGAGCAGGGCGTTATGGCCACCTCCCCCACGGTGATTGACGGGGAGACCTGCTACTTCACCCCCGACGGCATCTATGTGCTGCTGGTAAACTACCGCAACCCCATACCGGAGAATTACCACCCCAATCTGGTGCGCTACGGCGAGTGGGCCCGGGTGGATGCCTCCGCCGAGAAGGCCCTGCGGCAGATGATTCTGGACTGCCGGGCCACGGGTATTGAATGCTGGCTCAACTGCGGCTTCCGCACCTATGACGAGCAGAACACCATCCTGAATGACCGCACCAAGGAATACCAGGAGAAGGGGCTGAGCTATCAAGAGGCCTATGACAAGGCCCTGGAAACCGTGGCCCTGCCCGGCTACAGTGAGCACCAGACCGGCCTGGCCTTCGACATTGTGTGCTCCGTCACCCCCACCTGGCTCCATGAGCACTGCTGGGAGTACGGCTTCATTCTGCGCTACCCCGAGGACAAGGCCGACATTACAAACATTGCCTATGAGCATTGGCACTACCGCTATGTGGGCACCAAGGTGTCCATGGCCATGAAGGATACAGGCCTGTGCCTGGAGGAATATCTGGGTGCGGCATAACCGCCGCCCCCACCGCTTCAAAGGGTGATTACCATGGGAAAATACAGCCGCGAAGAGCCCAAGCGCCAAAGGGGGGCGGGGAAAGCCGCCGCCCTGCTGACTGTTGTCCTGGTGCTGGGGCT
>UROL01000255.1 GCA_900549495.1 uncultured Eubacteriales bacterium
CCGGTTGGAGCCTCGCACGGAATATTCCCCGCCCCGAAGGGCGGGGAATATATCAGACGGTGTGCCCCTTGCGGCGGATGACATCCACCACCTGGTTCACATATTTTTCGCAGGTGTCGGAATCCTCTGCCTCCACCATTACCCGGATAACGGGCTCGGTGCCGGATTCCCGCACCAGGATGCGCCCGGTGTCCCCCAGCTGGGCGGCCACCGCAGCCACGGCGGCCTGCACATCCTCGTCCTCCTGGGCGTTGGCCTTGTTGGCCACCCGGATGCTTTTCAGCACCTGGGGATAGAAGGTGAAGCCCTTGCACAGCTCGCTGAGGCTCTGCTTTTTGGACATCATTACCTCCATCACCATCAGGCTGGTGAGAATGCCGTCGCCGGTGGAGGCGTGCTTGGAGAAGATGATGTGCCCGCTCTGCTCGCCTCCCAGGCGGTTGTTGTTTCGCATCATGTGCTCATATACATATTTGTCTCCCACCTGGGTCTTGGCGTAGTCGATGCCCAGCTCGTCGAAGGCCTTGTACAGGCCGAAATTGCTCATGACGGTGGTGACTACGGTGTTGCCCAGAAGCAGACCCGTTTCCTTCATGTATTTGCCGCAGATGTAGAGAATGTGGTCGCCGGTGATGACATTTCCCTTCTCGTCCACGCAAAGGCAGCGGTCGGCGTCGCCGTCATAGGCAAAGCCCACGTCCAGCCCCTGGTCCACCACCAGATGCTGCAAGCCCTGGATGTGGGTGGAGCCGGCATCCTTGTTGATGTTGTAGCCGTCGGGCTCGGCATTGATGACATAGGTCTTGGCCCCCAGGGCATCGAATACCGACTTGGCAATGTTCCAGGAGCTGCCGTTGGCGCAGTCCAGACCGATTTTCTTCCCCTTGAAGGAATACAGCCCCAGGCTGATAAGATAGCCCACATACCGGTTCCGCCCGGCCACATAGTCCACGGTGCGGCCAATCTGGGTTCTCTTGGCCAGAGGCAGCTCCTCCCAGTGGCGGTCAAAGGCAAACAGGTCGCCGTCCAGATAGGCTTCTACCAGCCGAATCACGGACTCGTCCATCTTCTCGCCGGAGCCGTTGATGAGCTTGATGCCGTTGTCATAGTAGGGGTTGTGGCTGGCGGAAATCATAATGCCGCAGTCAAAGCTGTCCGTCCGGGTGACAAAGGCCACCGAGGGGGTGGTGGTGACGTGGAGCAGATAGGCATCCGCCCCGGAGGCCACCAGGCCGCCCACCAGGCTGTATTCCAGCATATAGCTGGAGCGCCGGGTGTCCTTGCCAATGACAATCCGGGCCGGATCGTCGGAGCCAGCCCGGTGCTTTAGCTGGCAGTAGTACCAGCCCAGAAACCGCCCCACCTTAAAGGCATGGTCGGCAGTAAGTGCACAGTTGGCCTCTCCCCGGAAGCCGTCGGTTCCAAAATATTTTCCCATGTGAGAAACTCCCTTCATTCATGCTTGGCAACAACAATGCCGCCGGTTTTCCAGATGCTGTTGGCCGGAACTACACCCCGGACGCAGGAGGTGGGGTAGATGTTGGAGTGGCGGCCAATGACGGTGCCGGGATTCAGCACACTGTTGCAGCCCACCTCCACATAGTCGCCCAGCATGGCCCCCACCTTCTTCAGCCCGGTGGGCATCTCCTGGCAGGCAGCGTGGATGACCACCGGCAGCTTGTCGGACTTGACGTTGGAGGTCAGGCTCCCGGCCCCCATGTGGGACTTGTAGCCTAGAATGCTGTCGCCCACATAGTTATAGTGGGGGACCTGCACATTGTCGAAGAGGATGACGTTTTTCAGCTCCACGGAGTTGCCCACCACGCAGTTCTCCCCCACCAGGGCGCTGCCCCGGACAAAGGCGCAGTGCCGCACCTCGGTACCCGGGCCGATGATGCAGGGGCCGCCCAGATAGGCGGTGGGGGCCACCGTGGCGGTGCGGTGCACCCAAACCTGGGGCTGCAGGGCCACATAGTCGTCGCCCAGGGTGCTGCCCAGCTGCAAAATGAAATCCCGAAGCCCCTTCAGCGCCTCCCAGGGGTAGGTGAATTGTGCAAGATATTCCTTGGCCTGGGTGTGCTCCAGGTCGTAAAGCTCCTGAATGGTTACCATGGATAGGCTCCTTTCAAATGAAAGATTCTGGGGGTAACTATACATCACTCCAAAGCCGTTGTCAATATAATTTATGAAATTCATTTATATTTGTACATTTTTCGACACATGCCAAAAGGGGTTCTATGGACGAAGGGAAGGGCATATGCTGAATCAGACCATGGCAGGAGCCGTCTCCTGCCGGATAGGAGGCTGGCTATGGAAGAAATCTATTCGGATATTGCCGCCCGCACCGGCGGCAATATCTATATCGGCGTGGTGGGGCCGGTGCGTACCGGCAAATCCACCTTTGTCAAGCGGGTGATGGAGGAGCTGGTGATTCCCGCCATCGAGGACCCCTACCT
>UROL01000256.1 GCA_900549495.1 uncultured Eubacteriales bacterium
TCGTCGGCAGCCTCAGATGTGTATAAGAGACAGGTTTCTGGACGCCGTATTCCAGAACAAGCTGCGTACCCTCACCGCCGGGCTGCGGGAGGCCTTCTCCCTGCCCGCTTCCCAAAAGCTGCTTTGGGAGCAATATCTATGGGAGCAATAGGGGATTCCATAAATCATTTACATTTTAGTCACAAAAAATTCATCCTTATGGCCCTATGGACGGTATAATGCAATATAGTTCATTTTTGAATTGTTCAAGCAACGTCTTTCCGCAATTCCACCCGAAATGAGATGAGAGCATGGATTCCAGACTGGCACTGGGGGCCCTGAGCACCTTTATGGAGGCATACAGCCTCTACTGCAAGCCCATTTGCAGGGAATTCGGGCTGCCCCAAACCGCATTTGACATTTTGATGTTCCTCTCCAACAACCCGGAGCACTGCACCGCCAAGGAGATCAGCCGCCTGCGGGGGCTGAAGGAGAATATCATATCCATCAATGTGAATAAGCTGGTAAACGAAGGCTACCTGCTGCGCCAGGGGGACACTGCGGACCGGCGGAAGGTGCGGCTGATTTGCACCGAAAAGGCCAGCCTCATCGTACAGCGGGGCCGGGAGGTGCAGGAGCGCTTCCTGCGCCAAATCCAGCAGGGGCTTTCCGCCCAGGAGCTGCGGATGCACTACCACTGCCTGGAGACCATCGGTGCCAATGCCAAGCGCATTTTAGAACAGAAAAACGGGACAGCCTAATCCCCAGAAAGAGAGAGATCCCCCATGCAGAAGCGAACCATCAGCGCCGGGTTTATTGCCCTGATTTGCTACACCATCCTGTATTATTCCCATATTCCCATTGTCATTCAGGGAGCCGCAGCGGCGCTGTGCTGCTTCTGCGTCTATGAGCTGGCCTGCGCCACCGACGAAATCAAAAACGAGGCTCTGTTTACCCTGGTCATTCTGGCCGCCGGTCTGCTGAGCTTCTGGAATGCAGCCGAGGAGGCAAAGCTGGCTGCCGTATGCCTGGGCATTTCCCTGCCCTTCTTTACCGTGCTGATGCTGCGCCAGCCCCGGATGCATCTGAAAAACGGGCTGAGCTTCACCCTGCTCTCCGTGCTGGTATGTACCCAGCTGCGCTCCATTGTCGCCCTGCGGGGTCTGCCCTTTGGCCTCCACCTGACCATGATTTCCATTACAGAGTGCTTCGCCACGGATGTGGCTGCCTATCTGGTGGGCAGCAAATTTGGCAAGCGGAAGCTGCTGCCCTCCGTCAGCCCCAACAAGACCCTTCTGGGCTCCGGGGCCGGGATGGTGTCGGCGGTGGGCTTTTGCCTGCTCTACGCCTTTGTGCTGAGCAAATTCCAGCCGGTGCAGGTGCACTACCGGCTGCTCATCGGCTACGCCCTCTGCGCCAATGTATTGGCCCAGTTTGGCGACCTGAGCATGTCCGTGGTGAAGCGCATCACCGGCATCAAAGACTTCGGGCAGCTGATTCCCGGTCACGGCGGACTGCTGGACCGGTTCGACAGCCTGATTTTCGTGATTCCCTTCACCCTGCTTTTCTTCTGGTTTACCGGCGGCTTCTTCCGCTGAAAAATGAAAGGACGGCCTGCGTACTATGAATCTGTTTCTTACTCTGGCATTTCTATTCTTCATCGGCTCCACCTTCGGATGGGTGCTGGAGCTGTTCTATCGCCGGTTTATTTCCAGCTCCAACCCGGAGCGCCGCTGGATTAACCCCGGCTTCTGCACCGGGCCGTATCTGCCCATCTACGGCAACGGCCTGTGCGCCCTGTACCTGCTGGCAAGCCTGGAGGGGCGGCTGCCCTGGATGAACAAATTCGTCATGTTCCTGTTTATGGCCGTGGCTATGACCGGCATTGAGTATATCGCAGGTCTGTGCTGCCTGAAAATCACCAAGGTTCGGCTATGGGACTACAGCGACCAGTGGGGCAATATCCAGGGCATCATCTGCCCGCTGTTCTCCCTGTACTGGGCGGTGGGCGGCGCACTGTACTATTTCCTGATTCACCCCCACATTCTCAATGCCCTGGAATGGCTGAGCCAGAATCTGGCCTTCAGCTTTGTCATTGGCATGTTCTTCGGGGTGTTCACCATCGATTTTATCCACTCCGCCAACCTGGTGGCCAAGCTAAAGGCCTTTGCCGACGAGAACAACGTGGTGGTGCGCTACGAGGCTCTGAAGCTCCACATCCGCCAGGCCGAGGGAAAGACAAAGAAGAAGTACCATTTTTTCCGGCCCTTCGAATCCGAAACCCCTCTGCGGGAGCACCTGAAGCAAATGGCCGACACCCTGGAGCAGCGCAAGCGGAAATCCAAGCGCGGCACCGGCGAAACCTGACAAACAGCCCGATACAAAAAAGAGAAGCAACTGCCCGCAACCTGAACCGCTCCCTGTCAAGTAGACAGACGAAAAAACAAAATGTTTTCTCCAGG
>UROL01000257.1 GCA_900549495.1 uncultured Eubacteriales bacterium
GGTCTCGTGGGCTCGGAGATGTGTATAAGAGACAGATATTGATTTTCTCAATGTCAAAGTCGGCTTCGGTGCCGTTTCTTTTGATAATCTTCATGCAGATTTCCTCCTTTCGCACGAATGGGTTTCGACGTGCAGTGAGCATATTATACACTACATATTGTGTCCTTGTCAATAGTAAAACACAAAATATAGTGTATTGCCCAAAAATGCAGCGAAAAGTGGGAACTACGAAATGGCGAAAATTCCATGGCTTAAAAGAAGAATGTTCGCATTTTCCAAAGTCAAACGAAAGAACCAATTGAAAAATGGGGAAGAATATAGTATAATCAAAGACAGCAGTCTTTACATAATTCAGACCATTCTTCCCAGAAAAATGAAAGGAGTTCTCTATGAAGAAACCATTTGGCAAGCTCCCTGACGGTCGGCAGACTTTTTTGTACACGATTTCCGGCGGTGGAATTACCGCAACGGTGTCGGATTTGGGTGCGACTCTGGTGAATGTGTATGTTCCGGACGCTGACGGAAATGTCACCGATGTTGTACTGGGGTATGACGATGCCGCAGGCTATTTGAATTGCACCAGCTTCCTGGGGGCAGTTGTTGGCCGCAGTGCCAACCGAATTAAGGGCAGTTCCTTTACCATTGGCCAGCGCCAGTATAGCCTGACACCCAACGAAAATGCCAACAATCTCCATTCCGGCCCTGATTTTTATCACACCCGGATGTGGGAGGTTACCGCTTCTTCCGAAAATGCCGTCTCCTTCCATCTGGAGAGCCCCAATGGAGACCAGGGCTACCCCGGCAATGCCTCTATTGATGTCACCTATTCCCTGGACGAAAAGGGCGGCCTGCACATTGCCTATGACGCAGTAAGCGACCACGACACGATTTTCAATCTTACCAATCACAGCTATTTCAATCTGGCTGGACAGGCCAGCGGTGCCGATACCGCCATGAACCAGCTGCTGATGCTGCCTGCCCGAGCGTTTGCTGTTGCAGATGCTGAAAGCGTACCCACTGGAGAGATGCGTAGCGTAGAGGGTACCCCCATGGATTTCCGCACTCCCAAGCCCATTGGCAGGGATATTGGAGAGGATTATGAGGCCCTGAATCTCCAGGGGGGATATGACCACAATTTCGAGGTATTTTGTAATCCCTGCGCCGTGCTGTCCGACCCTGTCTCCGGCAGAATTATGGCAGTGTATACGGATTTGCCCGGCGTGCAGTTCTATGCAGGCAATTTCCTGGAGGAAGACGGCGGCAAGGGCGGCGTAACCTATGGCAAGCGCAGTGGCATTGCATTGGAAACCCAGTTCTACCCCGATTCCATCCATCACCCCGAATGGGCACAGCCTGTGACCAAGGCCGGAGAAAAATACCACTCCGAAACCACCTATCGCTTCTCCAACTAAATCTTCCGGACGCACTGCATTTTTCGCAGTGCGTCCGTTTTTTGCATAGGCCTATGGTACCCAGGATGCGCCGGGTGCATAAACTGTCTTATAAGCGATTTCAGCTTATGGGGAAAGCGCTGCTTGGCGGCAATCATGCACCGGTCAGAGCCGCTCAGGCAGCGCCTTCCAGGATATCAAGGAGGGATTCCCATGTCTGACCAATGCCAGGACATTCTGCGCTGTGAGCCAGCAGAGCTGCGCCAGGCCATGTCCATCCACACCCGCAAAATCACGGATTCCTGCCGTGACAAGGACTGTATCGAGGACTTGCCCGTATACCTGACCACCAGCTCGCAAGCCCTGCTGGACAGCAGCGCCGGAACCAGAGTACGGTGTGCGGAGCTGATTAGTACCTATATTGATGTAGAGCCGGTGGCCTTTGACCGCAACCACTACTGCATCGATGTCACATTCTATTACCGTGTGATTGCCGACACCGTTGTAGGGGCTTCCCGCCCGGCGACGCTCTGCGGCCTTGCCGTATTCTCCAAGAGGGCTGTCCTGTGCGGCGAGGACAGCTGCGCCCATATTTACCGCAGTGACACCCGAATGTATGCGCCGGATGGAATTACCAGGAGCTATGCAAACCGCCCCACCGCTGTGGTGGAGGTGCTGGACCCCATGGTGCTGGGCTCTCGGGTCAGGGAACTCTGCGAGTGCGGGTGCAAGGATTCTGCCACAATTCATGCGCCGGAATCGGTGAAGGCCATGTTTGATGAGGAGCTTTGCCTCAACCCGGAGAACCGGAAGTTGTTTGTTACTCTGGGGCAGTTTTCCATCATCCGACTGGAGCGGGATGCTCAGCTGATTGTTCCGGTGATGGATTACAGCATTCCCACCAAGGAGTGTTGTGACAACCCGGGCTGTGCCGAGGCTGTCTCTTATACACATCTCCGAGCCCACGAGACCGAGGCTGATCTCGTA
>UROL01000258.1 GCA_900549495.1 uncultured Eubacteriales bacterium
CTGGAGAAAACATTTTGTTTTTTCGTCTGTCTACTTGACAGGGAGCGGTTCATTTTTGCAGCAGCCCCCTCTTGTTGCTTAGGCGGCGTGTTCGGCTATCCACTGGTAGTTGGCCTCCCGGGCAATCTTTTCGGCCTGGAGGTAATTCTTGGCCTGGCTCAAGCCGGCGGAGGTAATGTCCATGGTGCGCTGCCAGGAGTCGGCACACTGGGTCAGGGTACTCTCGTCGATGCCGAAGAGCTCCTGCCACTGGCTGCGGCGGGCATCCTCCAGGGGAAGGATTTCATAGCGGCGGATGGTGGCGCTGCTGCGCACCACGGTATTGCCGTTGGCATCGATGGCCCGGACCCAGGTGGGAATCAGGTTCACATCCTCCAGATACACCGTACCGTCGGTATACTTGGAGAAGGTGATGCTGAACAGCACCCCATCCTCGGTGTGGGCGGTGGAGATGCTTTTCAGCAGCCCCAGCCGCTGGTTGGACACGGCGTTGCCCATGGAATACAGGCAGACCATCCGGTGCTCCGGGTTCACCGTGCTTTCCAGCAGCTGCACCGGCTCCACCACGTGGGGATGGCCGCCGATAATCACATCCACCCCCATATCGCACAGGCGCTGGGCCATGGCGGTTTGCTGCTCGGTGGGCTGGAGCTTATACTCCTTGCCCCAGTGCAGATACACCACAATGGCCTCTGCCCCCTGGCTGCGCATATCCTGAATCTGCTGCTCCAGCTTGGTATAGAAGGGCTCCGGGGCGCTGGGGCGGAAGCAGTTGATAATGTCGTAGCCACCGGCCTGCATGGGATTGTAGTTCAGGGCGGGCACCTGATTGCCCACCGCCGAATCCTCATAGGTGTAGGCAATCATACCCACGTTGATGCCGTTGATATTCTGCACCACGAACTTGGGCTCGTCGCCGGAGAGCATGGTGCCCAGATTCAGCAGCCCCTTCTCCCGGACGGTGCGGATGGTGCGCTCAAAGCCCGCCTGCTGGCTGTCGTAGCTATGATTATTGGCGGTGAGGAGCATATCAAAGCCCGCATTCTTGGCGGCATCCACGATTTCGTCCGGGCAGTTGAACATGGGGTTGCCCTGATAGGGCTTGGCCGTCCCGGCCAGGGTGGTCTCCAAATTGGCCACGGCGAAATCTGCCCCGGAGGCATACTCGGTGATATAGGGGAAAATATAGCTGAAATCGTAGCTGCCGTCTTCCTGCCGGGCATCGGTAATCAGCTGGCCGTGCATCAGCAGATCCCCTATGGAGAGGATGGTGGCGGTGCTCTCCCCCCGCTCCGGCTCCGGTGGCTGGGTGGGCGGGGCCGTGGTCTCCACCGGGGTCTGCTGGGCGGTGGGAGCCGTGGGCACCACCAGGGTCTGGCTGGGGCGGCTGGTCTGGGTATCCTGGGGGGCGGTGACCAGCCTCAGGCACAGCCACACCATCACCCCGATGGCCCCAATCAGCAGCACAATCAGTACAATCAGCGCACTGCGCAGGCCGCTGCCCTTCTGTTTCTTTTTGGACATACTGTTCCTCCTGGAATCGTCTTTTTGATTATCATAATCGGTTCCCGGAATTGTGTCAAGCCCCGCCCTTTGGAGATTCACACTCTGTTCATACAAATCCGCCGCCGGGGTGGTATGATACGGAAAAAGGAGGAATGCACCATGACAAGACGAGAATTTGAAGTAACCGACCCGGCGCAAATTCGCCGCATTCTGGAGCAGAGCAAGGTGCTCCACCTGGGGCTGGTGGACCGGGGGCAGCCCTATGTGGTGCCCATGAACTACGGCTTTCAGCTGGAGCAGGGGCAGCTGACGCTGTATCTGCACAGCGCCGCCAAGGGCTACAAGCTGGACGTTATCCGCCAGTCCCCGGCCTGCTGCTTTGAGATGTCCTGCGATGTGGCCCCCTTCGAAGGGGAGATTCCCTGCCAGTACGGCATCACCTATTCCTCCCTGATGGGCCGGGGCCAGGCCGTAATTGTAGAGGATGTTGCGGAAAAAATCAAGGCCATGACCCTGCTGATGCAGAGCCAGACCGGCAAGGATTTTACCTTCAATGCCCGGCTTGTATCCATTGTCAGTGTCATCCGCATTGATGTCACCGAATACACCGCCAAGCACCGCCCCACCCCCGCCCAGCTGCGGCAGATGTCCGAGGGGTGACAGGCTCAAGGCAGCTTCTGTACCTGAGGCGGGATACGTGTGGGGGCGCTCTGGAAAAGTCCATAAAATTTCTCAACGGGGCTGCCACACAAAAAGTGCGGCGGCCCCATTGCTTGTGCCCCCATATCAAAGGTCTTTGTCTGTCACAATTGAACCGCTCCCTGTCAAGTAGACAGACGAAAAAACAAAATGTTTTCTCCAGGAT
>UROL01000259.1 GCA_900549495.1 uncultured Eubacteriales bacterium
GTACGGAACGGAATTTTGTACCGTGCGGCAAATTCACTCTGAGTATCCCCCAGCCGCATCCGCATTTCCCGAATATTCATACAAATCACCCCGCTTCTATAATACACCCATTGGGTGCTATTATCAAGAATTTTTTGTAAAATACTACTGCCGCCGGTTGTGAGGGGCGGACTGCAAAGGTTTGGCGGGAAGCCCCGAATAGGGCCCCCCGCCAGGTGTCAGACTGTAGCGCCCCCAAGGGTGCTACAGTTTTTGCTTGCTCAGGCTTCCGATGCGCTCCTCGGCCCAGGAGTATTGCTGCATATATTCCCCCTGGTAGGCCCGGACGGCGTAGGGGACGTTGTTCAGGTAGTCATAGTAGTCGCATTCCAGCAGCTCCGGGTGGATGTTGTAGCCGCTGCGGGTGCGGACGAAGACCCGGGACTCCCCGATGCGCTCCAGGGTCTGGCTCAAGTCCATTACCAGATGGCGCAGGTAGTCCTTTTGCTGCTTGTCGCCGGTTTCATCCTCCCACAGCCGGGCGCAGATTTCCCCGGAGGTAACCCGGGCACCGTTGCGGTCCACCAGGAAGGCGAACAGCTCCTTTGTCTTGCTCCGCTTGAAATCCAGGGGCTTGCCCCGGTAGAATACCTCGAAATTGCCGAAGCAGTGCACCACCAGCGCCTTGCCGCTCTGGGGCCGGGGCATGGGGTAGCGCAGATTTTCCATCTCCACCCGGATGGCCTCCCGGCTGGCGGGCTTGCTGAGGTAGCCGCTGGCATGGAGGGCATAGGCGGAAACGGCATAGTCCAGATGCCCGGTGACAAAAATCAGATTGGTCTTGGGGTTGTGCTCCTTCAGCCGCTTACCCAGCTCGATGCCGTTCATGCTCCCCAGCTCAATATCCAGGAAGGCCACGTCGCAGGTATTCTGCTCCGCCCATGCCAGGGCGGCGGCGGGGTCGGTAAAGTCCACCACCCGGGCCTGGGGCACTACGGCCTGAATGTTCTGGCTCAGCAGGTGCAGGGCGTTGGGCTCATCATCTATGGCCAGTATGTTCATGGGGTGTTTCCTCCTCCTTGCGGATGGTAATTTCCACGGTGGTACCCACTCCGGGGGCACTTCGCACCGTCAGGGTGCCGCCGCAGAGAATGGCAAGCCGGGTGCGGACATTTTCCAGGCCCACATGCTTCCGGGAGCCGTCCGGGGGCCGGGAGGGATCGAAGCCCACGCCGTTGTCCTCTACCAGGATGCTGTAGTATTCAGCCACCTCCCGGGTGCTGACCCGGAGGGCGCCCCCCTGGGGGCGCTTGCGGATGCCGTGGCGGATGGCGTTTTCCGCCAGGGGCTGAAGGGTCAGCAGGGGGATTTGAAAATCCCTGGCCCGGATGTCGTATTCCACTGTCAGCCGGGGGCCGAACCGGCGCTTTTCCAGCTTGAGATAATTTTGCAGGAACTCCATATCCTCGGCAAAGCTCACCAGATAGCAGCTGGACAGGGCAGCCATTTTATAGTGCAGGTAATCCGACAGCTCCTGCAAGGCCGCCTTGGCCTCCTTGGGCTCGGTGTCGCACAGATCCATCACCACCGCCAGGGAATTGAACAGGAAATGGGGCTGAATCTGGGACAGCACCAGGGCGGCCCGGGCGTTTTGCAGCTCCTGCTCCTGCTGGGCATATTTCTGGTTTTCTTCGAAATAGAAGCTCGCATACAGCACCAGGATGGCAAACAGAGAGGTCAAATCCGCCCCGCTGCCGCCGCCCCAATACAGCTGCATCAGCACCACCAGGATGTGGCTGACGCAGAAGAAGCCCAGGGCCACCCCGCTCTGCCAGGGGCACTTGCGCTGAACCACCACCTTGTACAGGCACATGCCAAAAATCAGGCAAACGAACACGCTGACAGGGGGATACAGGCTCTGGGGCGTTTCCAGACCGGTCTGGGGGGAGATGGTGAGAATCTGGCGGTGCAGGGCGTTGGTGGCTCCCAGCAGAATCAGAAGGGCCAGGGCAATATAAATGCATATGCTCTGCCACCGCCACTGCCGGGGCTGCAGCCCCAGAGCCCGCCGCAGGTAGGCCACAAAGGCCCCCAGCATCAGGCAGTACAGCACCATATGCACAGCATGGGCCGCATACAGAGCCGCAACGGCCTCCGGCCGCCCCTGGTAGCGAACCACTATCATGCCGGATACCAGCACACTGATGGACAGCACCAGCAGAAAGCACATGCATTTGGATTTCCCATCCTTGCTGGAGGAGATTGTATAAAAGCTGAAAATGGCAAAGACCAGACCCATAATTCCTGCCAGACCGGCTGCTGAGGGTAAAAACAGTTGTTTCATATTGCTATATTGCCTCCGGTTGCCGCCCCCGACGCCCAAGGGGAG
>UROL01000260.1 GCA_900549495.1 uncultured Eubacteriales bacterium
TCCCAATATAGCACAAAACAATGAGAAAATCAAGTCGAAAAACGTTGTTTCAATAAGGTGAATCCGTGGAAACGTTTTCGCTTTATCGGCTGGCATACTGGGGCCAATCCCTGGCAGACCAGACTGTCAAAAAAGGGCAACGCCCTTTTTTGACAAGCTCAAAAGGAGACGGGCCGCGGCCCGTCTCCTTTTGGTATGCTTATTTCCGCTGTTTATTCCTTGCTCTGGCCATGCTCGCTCTGGTCCTCCGGCTTATCCTGGGGCTGCCCCTCCGGCTTCTCGTCCTTCTTATCAAAGTCCGGCATGGGGATAGGCTGGGACACGATATTGATGTGCCTGGCCGGGGGATCGATCACGTCCGGGGTGGAGGGACGGAACAGCTTCTGGTCCTCCTCCCGGGTGGCGCCGTAGTTGTCCACGGTTTCCGGATCCCGTCCCTCGATGATGGCCATCATCTCCTGGCCGGTAATGGTCTCCTTCTTCAGCAGATACGCCGCGATTTTGTCCAGCAGCTCCCGGTTTTCCTCCAGGAGCTTCCTGGCGTCCTGATGACACTGGCGGATGATGGCAATGGTGGCCCGGTCCGCCGCGGCATACGTCTCCTGGGCGCAGGTCATGGAGTACCCGCCGTCCAGATACTGGCTCTGCACGGTGCCCAGGGTCATCATGTCGAACTCGTCGCACATACCGAAGCGGGCCACCAGATTCCGGGCCATTTCCGTGGCCCGCTCGATGTCGTTGGCTGCGCCGGAGGTCATGGTGTTGCACACGATCTCCTCCGAGGACCGGCCGGCAAGCAATGTCCGGATCTCCGCCAGAATGTCCTCCCTGGACATGAGGAACTTTTCCTCCTCCGGCAGGTGCAGGGTGTAGCCCAGAGTTCCCTGGGTATGGGGTACGATGGTGATCTTGCTGACGGGCTGGGCATTCTTCTGCTTGGCCGCCACCAGAGCGTGGCCCACCTCGTGATAGGCGATGATGCGCTTTTCCTCCTGGGTGATGACGGTGCCCTTCTTCTCGGAGCCTGCGATGACGGTTTCAAAGGCCGCCAGCAGGTCGTTCTGGTTCACGGCCTTGCGGCCCTTGCGCACGGCCCGCAGGGCCGCCTCGTTCACCAGATTCGCCAGGTCCGCGCCCACGCAGCCTGCGGTGGCCTGGGCGATCTTGTCCAGGTTCACGTCCTCCGCCAGGCGGATGTTGCGGGTGTGGACCTGCAAGGTGGCCAGACGGCCGGCCAGGTTGGGCCGGTCCACGGTGATGCGCCGGTCGAAGCGGCCGGGCCGCAGCAGCGCCTTATCCAGCACCTCCGGCCGGTTGGTGGCGCCCAGAACGATAACGCCCTTGCTGGGGTCGAAGCCGTCCAGCTCCGCCAGCAGCTGGTTCAGGGTCTGCTCCCGCTCGTCGTTGCCTCCGTAGGCCCCGGAATTGCGCTTCTGGCCGATGGCATCGATTTCATCAATGAACACGATGCAGGGGGCCTTCTCCTTGGCCTGGCAGAACAAATCCCGGACCTTGGAAGCGCCCATGCCCACAAACATCTCCACAAATTCCGAGCCGGACATGGAGAAGAAGGGCACGTTGGCCTCACCGGCTACAGCCTTGGCCAGCATGGTCTTGCCGGTGCCCGGAGGGCCCACCAGCAGGATGCCCTTGGGCATGGAGGCACCGATTTGCCGGTATTTATCCGGGTTATGCAGGTATTCCACGATTTCCGTCAGGTTTTCCTTGGCCTCGTCCTCACCGGCCACGTCGGCAAACTTGATGCCCTCGGAGGATTTGACGTAGACCTTGGCATTGGACTTGCCCATGTTGAACATCATGGAGTTGCTGCCGCCCATTTTCTCCACCATTTTCCGGGACATGAAATTACCCAGGGCGATGAATACCACCAGGGGCAGCACCCAGCTGAGGATGCTCATCAGCAGGGAGGTCTGCTCAATCTCCACACCAGAGGTGGAGACCCCGGCATCCAGCAGCCGCTGGAGCAAATCGTTGTCCGGCACCATGGCGGTTTTGTAGATTGTCCGCTCATCCTTGCCGGTGAACAGGATGCGGTTGTCCTGCTCCTGAATTTCCGCCCGTTCCACCTTGCCGTCCTGCACCATGGAGACAAAGGTGTTGTAGTCCACCTCCTGGATGCTATGCTCCGCCAGCCAGGGCATGGCCAGCATATTAAACAGCATCAGCGCCACCAGAACAACGATATAATAAAATATCAAAGGCTTCTTCGGGTTCTTCACTTCATTCATGCGCTACATTCCCTCCTATTTGGATTCTAAAAAATATTTTATCACACCCCCACCGAAAAGC
>UROL01000261.1 GCA_900549495.1 uncultured Eubacteriales bacterium
CAAGGCTATTCGTCGGCAGCGTCAGATGTGTATAAGAGACAGGTGCTCTCCTGCAATGCCAATGCGGCCCTCCACCGGTATGGGGAGCTGGCCAGGTTTGCGGGGATGGCGGGCAGCGCCGATGCCGTGGCGGTGCGGAACCTGAAAAATGGGCTGCTTCGTCTGCGGCGGCAGCTGGATTTGCCGGAGAGTTTGAGCCAGGCGGGGATTCCCCCGGAGAAGGTTCGGGAGAATCTTCCCAGAATCGTGGAGGCGGTGCTGGAAGATCCCTGTATCGCCACAAATCCTGTACCGGTGGAGGAGGGGCTTATTCGCCGGATTCTGGAGGAGGCCGGAGCCCCGGCCTGGAGGCGGCACTGACACCGCCTACCATGGAAATTTTGGAGGGAAACCATTGAAATTAGGTATTGTTGTGGAATCCGTTGCGGCGGCCCGGAGAGCCCAGTGCCTCCTGGGCCAGGCCCTTCTGGTGGTGCAAACCGGGGAGGAGACACTGGTGGCCGCCGACCGGGTGGGGGCGGCCCCTGGGGACCGGGTGCTGCTGGCCACCGGCACTGCCGCCGCCCGCTACTGCATGGATGCGCCGGTGGATGCGGCAGTGGTAGCCGTTGTGGATGGGGGAGAGGTAGGCGGATGTTCATAGTTTGTCCGCATATTGTTTTCAAATCCGTTATCAGACGTTCAAAACCGTTCGGTATTCTGTAATCAAGAAAGGTGGCGGAAGCCGTGAGCCGCTCCCTTTCGTACCGTAGACCCCTCTTTTCTACCTCTCTTCTTTCTAACCCCTTTTGTACGAAATCCCCGCTGCATCTTGCAGCGG
Source organism: uncultured Eubacteriales bacterium (assembly GCA_900549495.1). Lineage (GTDB taxonomy): Bacteria > Bacillota > Clostridia > Oscillospirales > Oscillospiraceae > Faecousia. The sequence goes on from UROL01000261.1 coordinate 821, forward strand.
GGATTTCACTGCGTGGGCCCGGCATTGCCAGGGTTGCGTTTTGGCGATTCTATGGTATACTGGGCTGAGACGACAATTGCCCCCGGTGGCCTTGACCGGGGCGGACTTTGGAAAAATAAGGGGGAGCCCTATGGGGAAAAAGCAGCTGCTTCGGCGCAACTACGATGTGTTTCTGTTTCTGGCGGCCCTGCTGCCGGTGGCGGTGATGCTGCTTGCAAAATGCAAATATGGCATCGGCAACCGGGATGAATCCTTTTATCTGACGGTTCCCTACCGGCTGTGTCAGGGGGATAGGCTGTTTCTCAACGAGTGGCACCTCTCCCAGATGGCTGGGTGGATTTTGCAGCTTCCCATGGCTCTGTTTTTGAAGTGGAGGGGGAGCACCGAGGGAATGGTGCTGGCCTTTCGCCAGATTTATGTGGCGGTGCATCTGGTGGGGAGTACGGTGCTGTTTTGGCTTCTGCGTCGCAAATCCAGGCTTGGTGCCGTGGTGGCCGCCCTGTGCTACTGCATCTATACCCCCTTTGGCATCTCGGCACTGTCCTACAACTCCATGGGCCTGGGGCTTCTGACCCTGTCCGCCGCCACTGTCACCTGCGCCCAGGGGCGGTGGAGCAATGTGGCAGCGGGGGCATTGTATGCCCTGTCGGTGCTGTGCTGCCCCTATTTGGCGGTGCTGCTGCCGGTATACGGCTGCGGCGTTTTGGCGGCAAGGCGTTTTCCAAAATTCGGAGAAGGGCTGCCCTTTCTGACACCCCGGCAGTTTGGAATGTACGTTTTGGGGATTGGCATTCCCGCCGTCCTCTTCCTGCTTAGCGTTTTGCCCCGGATACCCCTGGCGGACTGGCCCCAGATTGTGGCGGGGATGTTCCGTGACCCGGAGCACAGTATGCCCCTTTGGAAAAAGCCGGTGGAGTATGTCTGGCAACTGGTGCACCATCGGCTGATTCTCTACCTGCTTCCCCTGCTGCTGTGCGGACTTCTGGTGCGGCAGCGGGAGGCTCGGGCGGTAATCAGCGGCCTGGTGCTGGCCCTGACGGGGCTGGCTCTGCGGCAATCGCATTATATCAATTTTCTGATGTTCCCCATGAGCCAGGCAGGGCTTTACTTCTACCTGGTCTATCGCAGTGCCTCGGCCAAGCCGCTGTTTTATGGGCTCTGGATTCCGGGGATGGTCTACTCGATGTGCCTGCATATGGCCTCCAATCAGGGCTATTTTGCCATCAGCCATGCCTTTACCATTTCCACGGTGGCCAGTGTGCTGATCATTTTGCTGACGGTGCAGGGGCAGCTGCCCGGCCTGCGCTGCCCGGTGCTGAAATGCGGCCTTGCGGTGGCGGTGGCTCTGCTGTTTCTCATCCAGGGGTATTACCAGGTGCGCTACCGCTGGCAGTTTGTCTACTGGGAGAATAGCCTGGCAGAGCAGACCCAGCCTCTGACCGCCGGGCCGGATAAGGGGCTGCTGGTATCCCCCCAATGGGAGCAGGAA
>UROL01000262.1 GCA_900549495.1 uncultured Eubacteriales bacterium
GATCTACACAAGGCTATTCGTCGGCAGCGTCAGATGTGTATAAGAGACAGGAACACCACTGCACCAATGAAATTCACCAGCAAATCCTTCATGGTGTCGATAATGCCCAAATCCAGATAGCCTCCCAGACCCAGGGACTCCTGAGTGCCGTCGGAGTGAACCACAATGGTATCCACAATATCCTGAATGTGGATAACGGTATTGCTGCGGGTGGGGTCTAGATTCACAGAATTGATGACGTGAACCACGGTATCCTTCTGCATGTCCATGCCCAGGAGCTGATCCACTCCGAATTCATAGAACTCCCATAGCACCCCCACCGTCATGGAAAAGCAGAAGGAGACAATGGCCAGATACAGCGGCGAGAGCTTGAAGGAGAATTGGTCGTTCCGATTCAGCATATCCACCAGGCAGAAGCCAATGGCGGCGCAAAGGAAGCCGTTGATGGTGTGCAGCATGGTATCCCAATTGGGAATGCGGACATAAAAGCTATGGATTTCCCCTAAAATCTCCGCTGCAAAAATGAACAGGAGGATAATAATCTCCAACGTGCTGGGCAGCACAATTTTCAGCTTTTTGGAAATGATGCTGGGCAGCACCATCAGCACCAGGGACAGGGCACACAGGAACATACTCTGATACTCCCGCCGGAGCAGGGAACGAATCAGGACGAAAATCACCAGTCCCCGGAGCACCAGGTAGACGGTCAGAGTGGTTTTGTTTTTATAGAAGGGATTCTCCTTCTTTGGCTTGCGAGACATACGGCTCCCCCTTATTGGCATTTATTCTTGTTTTTATTATACCAAAACATGATACCTCGTCAAGGGCATTGCATAGCAGTTGATTCAAGAATTTATAAACTTTTCCAAAGGGCAGCCTTTTCTTTTTGCAAATCCATGATATAATGGAAAAAAGGAAGAAGGAGGCAGATACATGAAAATCAAATGCGAATTCTGCGGCAGTATGATGAACGACACCGTGGAAGCCTGCCCGAACTGCGGCGCGCCCAACCCCAATGTCCGCCGCTCCAGCGGCGACCAACCCCTGACCATCGCCCAGCTGAAGCAGTGGTACGAGAGCAAGGGGCTGCCCCCCTATGCTGTCACCCGGTTCTTCATCGGCGAAAACTGCACCGAGCCCCGGGCCTTCGGCATCTATCTGGAGGAGGAAACCGGCAACTACATCGTCTACAAAAACAAAGCCTCCGGCGAGCGGGCCATTCGCTACCGGGGTACGGACCAGGCCTATGCCGTCAATGAGCTTTTCCAGCGGCTGAAGCAGGAGATTACCCAGCAGAAAATGAACAATATCAAAAAAGGTGCTTCCCCTGCCTCCGGTCAGAAGAAGAAATCCGGCTGCCTTGGTAATCTGCTGGCCATGGTGGCGCTGGTGGTGGGCGGCGGCGTGGCATTATTCGTGCTGCTGATTTTATTTGGTCTGTTTCTGATTCGCAACGACCCCAGCACCGGCTACTATTCCTACCAGGACAGCTGCTATTACTACAGCAGCAGAGATTACAATGGCCTGAACTGGTTTTATTACGATGCAGACCAGGACACCTGGGAGGGCCCGCTGTACACCGCCCAGGTTCCGGATGCCCTGGAAACCAAGAAAAAATCCAAAGCATACTTCATCGCCACCCAGTGGGAGAAGGAGATGCCCTGTGACGATTTCAGCAGCAGCGTCTATGCCCAGGACCTGGAAACCAGGCTGCATACCCAAGAGGGCTACTTCCTGTGGGACGGCACCTATTACTACCACCTGTCGGACACCTACGATGGGAATTGGTACCGATACAGCGGCCAGTGGAAGGCGGCGGATTTTTCCTCCCTGCCCAACCAATTGCAGCATCCGTCCCTGGCAAAGGACTGCTTCGTCTCCCTGGACTATCCGGGCAGCTGCGGCATCTCCGACTTCTCCGAGACACTGTTCTACCGGGACTACAATGCCTCACAGCGCATCAGCCGGGGCTATTACCAGGTAGATAGCGATATTCTGTATCATCTGGGTGACTATTATTACGACGGCTGGTATAGCTACGACTATGACGACGACACCTGGCGCTCCATCGACATGGATGCCGTTCCGGAGCCTCTGCACCACCCGTCCATGGCAGAGGATTTCTATTTCACCCCCACCTGGGATGCCTCCACCCAGTTCAGCGACTTTGAGGACACTGATGCCTATAAGAAGGACAGCAAGCAGTGGAACAATGACGATGACGACAGCTGTCTCTTATACACATCTCCGAGCCCACGAGACCGAGGCTGATCTCGTA
>UROL01000263.1 GCA_900549495.1 uncultured Eubacteriales bacterium
GCGGGCCTTCCGGCGAACCCGGAGCGCCTCCTCCGGGGTATCCTCCCGGGGCTTGGGCCGGAAGGTTCCCAGCAGCAGAATCAGAAAATACAGGGTGAAGAAGCATACATTATATATAATGTATATATGCACATTCCGCCGGGCCCCAAACAGCAGGATGCTCTGGGTCTTCATGGTGTCCCGGCAGCAGCACAGCAGCGCCACTGTCAGCAGCCCTGCGGTAATCACCTGTAGCGGCTCGAACTTCCGCCGCACCAGCCAGGCCCGGTAGGCCATCACCAGCAGCACAAAGCTATACAGGAAGCTGAACCGGTAGGGAATCATATTGGGGAAATGGAAGCCGTGCCAGATATAGTCCAGCTGCCGCAGGATAAAGCTCACGTTGAAAAACAGCAGCAGCAACAGGGCGCACAGCTTGTCCCGCCACTTGATATCCCAGGACAGCAGGAAGAGGATGCCCAGCAGAATGCTGCCCACACCGCAATACAGGTTGGGCAGTCCCTCCTTGAAGCTGGGCTCGATGCCGCCGCCCATATTCCCCGCCACCTGGCGCATGGCATCCAGCAGACCCATCAGGTCATTTTTGGTGGCGATGTTCAGCCGGAAGCCGGTGGGGAATTTGTTCACGCTGGACTGGGTGGTTCCCAGGGCGGCCATGGCCGTCATGGTCAGAAAGGCGCTCATGCCCAGGGCCAGAGCGGAAAACAGGGCAATCCGCAGCAGGTCGCCAAAGAAGCGCTTCCATCCCCGGGGGCAGCAGATTTCGTAGCCGAAGAAGCTGAGGAATACAAAGATGCATACGAAAAATCCGATATAGTAATTGGAAATCACGGACAGGGCCAGTGCCAGGGTATACAGGGCAAATTTCCCCTCCCGCAGCAGCCGCACCATTCCCAGCATCACCAGGGGCAGCAGGGCAAAGGTATCCAGCCACATCACATTCCACTGGTAGCCCAGCGCCCAGGCGCACAGGGCATAGAAGCCGCCGAACAGCACCACGGAGAAATTCTCCCGGTCGAACACGCCCCTTAGAAAAAGGCTGAAAAACAGCCCCGCCAGCCCCAGCTTAATGGGCACCAGCATACAGAAATAGTTCAGCACCTGGCTCTCCGGAACCAGGACGCTGAGCAGGTTCAGGGGGCTGCCCAGGTAATAGGCGATAAGCCCCAGGTAATCCACGCCCATACCCACATCCCAGTTATACAGCAGGCTGCCCCCGCTTCGCAGTGTCCGGCGGAAGGCGGTAAAGAAGGGATAGTACTGGTGGTAATTGTCGGAGTACAGCATGGCCGAGGTGCCGAAGGGGTGATAGCCGTTTACCAGCATCACCAGCAGCATCCCGCCAAAGGGTACCAGGAAGGCCAGCAGAAAATAATACCAGCTTCCCTTCCAGTGTGTTTTTTTCAGATTCATTTCGGTTTCCTCCCGATTTAACCTTGCAGGTTCTCTTTTGATTATAGTCAAAACACCTATTTATTTTACCATGTTTTTTCCCTGGGGTAAAGGGGGTAGTGCCGGGGAAATACGAAGAAATCCTTAAAATTGCCCCTGCAGCGCCGGCTGCAGGGGCAAAAGGGTCACAAAATCAGGCAGATGAGGCCGGAGGCCCCCTCGTTGACAATGCGGGTCAGGGTACCCCGGAATTTCCCCCGCACCTCCTCCGGCATCCGGGTGAGCTTGGCGCTGAGGCCCTCCTGAATCAGGTCGTACACGGATTTGCCGAAGATGTTGCTCTGCCAAAGATTGTCCGGGTTCTCGTCCTTCAGGTAATCAATAAGCTGCTGGCTCTGCCGCTCGTCCCCCACCATGGGGCTGATTTCCGTATCAATATCCACCCGCATCATATGGATGGATGGGGCCCCGGCCTTCAGGCGGACACCGTAGGAGCCGCCCCGCTTCAGAATTTCCGGCTTTTCCAGCTTCATCTCCTGGGCCGTGGGCATCACCACCCCATAGCCCGTGGCCCTGACGGAGGCCAGGGCCGCAGAAATCTTGTCATACTCCCGCTTCACATCCGACAGCTCGGACAGCAGCCGCAGCAGCTCTGCATCCGTCTTCACCTGAATCCCCGCCCGGGTGCTGAGAATCTCATAGAATAGTGCCTCCGGCAGGACGATGGCACAGCTGACCACACCGCTGCCCAAATCCACGCTGCGCAGGGTATAGTCCTGCACCTGCTCCAGCTCCGCCAGGGAGGACAGCACTTCCTCCGCCTGGCCCAGGTCGCCAATCTCCCCCGCCCGCTGGAGCAGGCTCTGATAC
>UROL01000264.1 GCA_900549495.1 uncultured Eubacteriales bacterium
GGGTGGGAATGGCGGACAGAAGCAGCTGGGGTATAGGGGTGCAGGGGATTCTCCGCCAACTCCCGGGAGGGGGCCAGCTCCACCAGCTTCCCCCGGTACATCACCCCAATGCGGTCGCACAGGTATTCCACCATGGCCAAGTCGTGGGCAATGAACAGGATGGAAAAGCCGTGCTCCTGCTGCAAATGCTTAAAAAGATTCACAATCTGGGCCTGAATGGACACATCCAGGGAGGCTATGGGCTCATCCGCCACCAGCAGCTCCGGCTCCATGGCCAGAGCCCGGGCAATGGCCACCCGCTGGCGCTGACCCCCGGACATCTGGCTGGGGTATTTGTCCAGGAAGCTCTCATCCATGCCCACATAGTGGAGCTGGAAGGCAGCCTCCTGCCGATAGCTGCCCCGGGGCGGGCGGATATGGTGAATCCGCATAGGCTCGGCAATGATATCCGCCACCTGCATCCGCTGATTCAGGCTGGAGGTGGAGTCCTGGAAAATCAGCTGCCGGTGGGTTTGCAGCAGCTTCCGATTGGCCCGGAAGGCCCGCTGGTCGCAGGTGTTGATGCCGTTGAAGCAGATTTCGCCCCCGGTGGGCCGGTACAGGTTCATCATGCACCGGGCCACGGTGGATTTTCCGCAGCCGGATTCTCCCACCAGGCCCAGAATCTCCCCCCGGCGAATGGAGAAGGACACATCGTCCACGGCGGTGAGGGTATACCTCCGGCTCAGCCGGAACCGGTGGGTCAGGTGGCGGACGGTGACAATATTTTCATCCATATTTTCATCCATGGGCGGCTCCTCCAATGGGCGGCGTCACCTTGGGGGCCCTTTCATCCAGGAGCCAGGTGGCGGCGTAGTGGGTATCGGACACCCGGAACATAGGGGGTGCCTCCCGGTAGTCGATGGCCAGGGCGTACTCGTTCCGGCAGGCAAAAGCATCCCCCGCCGGTGGGTTCACCAGGCTGGGGGGCATCCCGGGGATGGTATACAGCTGCCCATCCCTGGCCAGAGCAGGAAGGGAGCGCATCAGCCCCCAGGTGTAGGGGTGCCGGGGGTCGTAATAGATTTCCTCCGCCGTGCCGATTTCCACAATCCGCCCGGCGTACATAATGGCCACCCGGTCTGCCGCCCGGGCCACCACCCCCAGGTCATGGGACACCAGAATGGTGGCGGTGTGGAGCTTGCGCTGAATCTCCTTCAGCAAATCCAGAATCTGGGCCTGCACCGTCACGTCCAGGGCGGTGGTGGGCTCATCGGCCAGGAGGATTTTGGGATTGGCGGCCAGGGCAATGGCCATCACCACCCGCTGCCGCATACCCCCGGAGAAGTGGTAGGGATAGAGCTTGCCCCGGGTCTCCGGCTCCCGGATGCCCACCAGGGTCATCAGCTCCATCACCCGGGCGTGGAGGGCCTGGCGGGAGAGCCTGGGGCTGTGCACCGTCACCGCCTCGGCAATCTGCTGCTCCACGGTGCGGGTCAAATCCAGCGCCGTCATAGGGTCCTGGAACACCATGCTGAACAGCTTGCCCCGGAGGCGGTTCATGTCCTTTTGGGAATAGCTTGTAATGTCAGCGCCGTCGGCAAGAATCTGCCCCTGCTGAATCCGGGCGGATTTGGGCAGCAGCTTCATAATGCTGCGGCAGAGCATACTCTTGCCGCAGCCGGATTCCCCCACAATGGCCAGCACCTCCCCGGGGTGCAGCTCCAGGCTCACCCCCCGCAGGGCCTCCACCGTGCCCTCCGGGCTGGGCAGGGTGACGGTTAGATTTTTCACTTCCAGAATATTTTCCATAGGCTTGTCATCCAATTTTGTTTTATCCGGTCAAGGAATTCCCCGCATAAGGGGGGTGGGGACATTCTTCCGGGGAAGGGCAAACCCCCAGGGGCGGATTGAACTGCCCCTGGGGTATTTTATTTGTTGGAGAATCAGTCTGCCAGTGTCCAGTCGCAGACGTTCCAGAAGATGCCCACGCCGTGGTGGCCCAGGACGGTATCGGTGGCGATGCCCTGGATGCGGCTGTCGGCCACGTACATGGCATCGATGTAGCAGAAGAAGGTATAGGCAGGGTTCTCTGCCAGTGCCTCCTGGAATTTGGCATAGGCGGCCTTCCGCTCTGCGGGGTCATCGGTCTGCCGGGCCTGGGTCAGGTACTCGTCCACCAGGGGGTTGGAGTAGCCGGAGTAGTTGGCGCCCTTGTCGGTGCCAAAGACCTTGTAGGTGTGGTCGTCAGCG
>UROL01000265.1 GCA_900549495.1 uncultured Eubacteriales bacterium
TTTTCGGGCGGCTGATAGCCGCCCCTACGAAACTCAGAATATTTCACCGCCCAAAGTGTAACCAAAAATGTTTCACGTGAAACACTATATTATAAAAGGAGAAATGCAAGTATGGAACAGGACGGAACGTACCGCTATCCCGGGGGAGAGCCTGGGGCAGGGGAGAAGAAGCAGAGGAAGAAATTCAATTGGCGGGGCCTGGTGTGGGCCCTGGTGGCGGCGGTGGTGGTTTGTGGACTGCTGAGCTGCCTGTATACCGTGGACGATAAGCAGCAGGCCGTGGTCACCACCTTTGGCAAGGTCACCGGGGTCACCGATGCCGGTGTCCACTTCCGGCTCCCCTTCGGCATCCAGCAGGTGGAGAAGGTGGATGTCAACGTCTACCAGAAAATCCAGCTGGGCTACGCCAATAAGAAGAGCTACCCCGGCTACGTGGTGAACGAAGGGGAAAGCACCATGATTACCGGCGACTATAATATCGTCAACGTGGATTTCTTCGTGGAATACAAGATTTCCGACCCGGTGCAGTACCTGTATTCCAGCAATGAGCCGGAGCTTATCCTCCGGAACCTGATTCAGAGCCAGGTGCGGAATGTGGTGGGCTCCTCCACGGTGGATGCCGTCCTTACCGACGGCAAGGAGAATATCCAGATGCAGGTTCGGGAGCTGGTAACCCAGATCCTGAAGGATTACCAGATTGGCCTGAGCCTGGTGGACGTGAAGATTCAGGACGCCGAGCCCCCCACCCAGGAGGTTATCGAGGCCTTCAAGGCGGTGGAAACCGCTAAGCAGAAGGCAGAGACGGTTATCAACGATGCCAAGGCCTACCAAAATGCCCAGCTGCCCAAGGCCCAGGCCCAGGCAGACCAGCTGGTGCAGAACGCCGAATACCTGCGGCAGAAGCGGATAAACGAGGCCATCGAGCAGGTGGCCATGTTCAACGCCCGGTACCAGGAATACGCCAACGACCCCCAGATTACCCGCTCCCGGATGTACTACGAGGCCATCTCCGATATCCTCCCCGGGGTGAAGCTGTACATCAATACCGGCAGCGGCGGGAATATGCAGATGCTGCTGCCTTTGGAGCAGCTTCTGGGAAATGTGCAAGGAGAGAGCAGCCATGAGTAAGAAAAAATGGATTATCCCCGCTGTGATAGCCCTGGCCCTGGTGCTGGCCCTGGGATGCTTCTATACCGTTCGGGAGGATGAATATGCCTGTATCGTCCGATTTTCCAAGATTATCCAGGTCACCGGGGAGGCGGGCCTCCATGTGAAGCTGCCCTTCCTGGACCAGGTGACCTATTACACCAAGGCCACCCAGCTATACGATATCCCGCCCTCCGAGGTGCTTACCGCCGATAAGCAGAACATGACCGTGGACTGCTACATCCTCTGGTCCATCAGCGACCCCAAGGAATTTTATAAGACCCTGAGCACCCGCTCCAATGCGGAAGACCGGCTGGATGCCCTGACCTATAACGAGCTGAAAACCGTCATGGGCACCCTGGCCCAGGCGGACATCATCAACATGGAGGACGGCGCTAAGCGGAACGAAATCTACGAAACCATTGCCACCGACGTGGATGCTCTGGCCAGAACCTACGGCATCCGGGTGGAGGACGTGAAAATCAAGCAGTTCGACCTGCCGGAGTCCAACCTCAACGCCGTGTACAGCCGAATGATTTCCGAGCGGAACCAGATGGCAGAGAAATACACCGCCGACGGCAACTACGAGGCCTCCATCATCCGCAACAATGTGGATAAGCAGGTGAATATCATCGTCTCCGATGCCGAAGCCCAGGCCGCCAGCCTGGTAGCCCAGGGCGAGGCGGAATATATGCGTATGCTGGCCGCCGCCTACGACACCCCGGACAAAAAGGACTTCTACACCTTCACCCTGGCCCTGGATGCCCTGAAAAAGAGCCTCACCGGCTCCGAAAAAACCGTCATCCTGGACGAAACCTCCCAACTGGCCCAAATCCTGGCCGGAAGTAAATAAAGAATAGAAATCCATGGATGCCCCCCATGCCCGGTAACGGAACCCCGCTACCGGGCATTTTCACACCCCCCGATGAATGGGAGCGTTCAAACATTCAGAGTTTCGTAGGGGCGATGAAAATCGCCCGCAACCCCGGATTTCAGCGAGCACCCGATTGAATGGAACCCGCCCTTCCCGGCTCCCTCTATGAGGGAGCTGGCACGCCCAAAGGGCGTGAC
>UROL01000266.1 GCA_900549495.1 uncultured Eubacteriales bacterium
GTGGGAGGCTGGGTGGGGGGCACTGTGCTCACAGGGGGAATCAATTCGCAGCCGGTCAGCAGCAGACAGGCAATCAGCAGACTTAGTAAAAATCCCTTTTTCATTCCGGATGTCCTCTTTTGCATCAATACTTAGCCGAATTCCGTGGCCAGGCGGCTGCTCTCCATGGTCTTGCCCAGGGAGTAGAAGAACACATTGTCCCGGGAGGGAGTCAGGTCCAGCAGCTGTCCCCGCTCGGCGTACACCTCGTAGTAGCCGAAGAGCACCGGGACGATTTTGCCGTCGTCCGCCACCATTTTGTTCAGATTGTAGTAGTTGCCGGAGTTGGCCAGAGCCTCCTTGCACATGTTCAGCAGGGTGTTGTCCGCAATGCCGCCCCAGCCCAGGTTCCCATAGCCCTTGAAGAACTGGGACAGGTCATAGGTGGCCGAGAGCTTGGTCTGGCCCAGGTAGATGTCGTAGCTGCCTGCCCGCAGCACCTGCTCATAGGTGGTGCCGGTGCTGCCTCCGTATTCCAGGGTGCCGGTTTCCAGGCCCAGCTCCGTCAGCTGCTTGGCCAGATACCGGGCCGTCCGCAGCCGGGCGGAGTCGTCGCAGTTCACCAGCAGAAGGAGCTTTTTGGCCTCCCCCTTATCGTTTTTGGGGACATACATATTTTGAATGGCGCTGACAAAGCGCAGCGGGTCATATTCATATCGGGAGGCCAGGCTCTCACTGTAATAGGGGGAGCCGGGGGAGGTGGGCAGGGTGCTGGGATAGGCCCGGCCCCGGTAATAGGCATCGATGATGGCCTGCCGGTCGATGGCGTAGGTCAGGGCCTTGCGCAGCTCGTCGTTGCGGCCATCCTTGAAAAATTCGCTCCACAGGGCGTTGACCCCGATATACAGGAACAGGCCGCTTTCCACCTCCCACAGCTCATAGTCGCAGCGATATTCTGCGTAGGAGTCGGACATGGGGTTGGAGATGGCCAAATCCAAATCGGCAAACTCGAATTCATCCCGCACCTGGGCCTGGGAGGTGGCCTCGCTGAGGGCGATGACCTCGGCGTTGGTGGGCAGCTTGGTGCTGTCGGCGCACCACCAGTTCTGCACCTTGGCCAGCCGGGCGTGGCCCTCGGACTTCTGGAAGATATAGGGGCCGGTGCCCTGGGGATAGTCGTCCTCGGTGTGGCCCACCTTGACAATGGGGATGTCCAGCAGCAGGGGCAGATTTTCATAGGCGGTGGTCAGGTGGAAAACCACGGAGTTCCCCTCTCCCTGCACCACGCTGTCGATATAGGTGAAGCGCCCGCCGTAGTAGCTGCTGTTCTTGGCCGCCTCATAGGTGGCCAGTACGTCGGCCACGGTAACCGGGGAGCCGTCGGAGAAGGTGGCCTTCTCGTCGATATATACGGTGTAGTTCCGGTTGTCGGCGGTGGCCTGGTAGTAAGAGCACAGAATGGGCACCGGCACATTGTTCCGGTTGACGCTGAACAGCCCCTGGTAAATCAGGGAGAACAGCACCCGGTTGGTGATGTTGTTGCCCACCAGGGGATTCATGGAGCGGTCCGGGAAATAGGTCAGGCTCAGGGATTGGAGCTCCTCGTCCTGTAGCGACAAGTCCTCCGGCTCCTCCCCCTCCATAAGCATGGCGCCCCCCTTGGGGACAAAATCATCGTCCCCTACGGTGGTGCTGACGCAGCCGGTGAACAGGGCGCACAGGGTGGCGGCCACCAGCAGCAGGGACAGCAATCGTTTCATGGCGCTTCCACCTCCTGACAGACGATAATGGCCCCCTGGCTGCCCCGGCGGCCCTGGGTGGCCCGGTGGGACCAGAAGCGGTGGCTGCTGCATACGGTGCAGTCGTCGCTGATTTCCACCTGGGTCACCCCTGCCTGGTTCAGAATCCAGCGGTTAATCTGCTTCAAATCCAGATGGAATTTGTTGCCCACCGGGGTAATCCAGGGCTCCAAGGCCGCCCCATAGGCAGCCCGGAAAGCCTGGGGCACATCCTCGTTGGTTTCGAAGTGGCACTGGCCGATGTTGGGGCCGATGGCGGCCCGGATATCCTCCGGCTGGGAGCCGAAGGAGTGCCCCATGGCCTCCACCACCCGGGCGGCAATGCCGCTGACGGTACCCCGCCAGCCTGCGTGGGCTGCCCCCACTGCGCCGGTTCGGGCATCCCCTGTCTCTTATACACATCTGACGCTGCC
>UROL01000267.1 GCA_900549495.1 uncultured Eubacteriales bacterium
TCACCAGGCCCTCCGGTGCCCCAGCCGCTGCCCGCTCCCGCACCAGAGCATTGGTGGAGGCGGTGCAGGGAACCAGCTCCAGGGTGCACCCTGCGGTCTGGGCCTCCAGGTTCTGCTGAATACCCCGAAGGGAGAGCACATCCGTGTCCGCATCCAGGCAATAGCCCCGGTTCTGGGCCGCCTGGATTTGATATCCCGCACCGCGCAATGCATTGACGGCCTTCCAAACGGCCGTCCGGGAGACGTCCAGGGCCTGGGCCAGCTCCTCTCCGGAGAGATACTCCCCCTTCCTGGATTCCAGCATTGTCAGCAGTTCTTCCTTCGTACCCATGGCACACCCTCCTTTTTCCCTTATTATGACGGTAGAATCGCCAATTGTCAACCTCTTGCCCGGCGGAAATGGAGATAAAATCCTGATTCGTTAACCAGTCTACAAAAACAAGGTTGACAAACAGGGAGGAATGCAGTATTCTTTTTTTCAGAAAACAGAAAAGAGGCGTGTGTATGAAAAAATCCTTGGTCTATAATATGACAAGCTGTGCACTGATGGCAGCACTGATGTGCGCTCTGTGCCCCCTGTCCGTGCCCATTGGGCCCATTCCCGTTTCTCTGGGAATTCTCGTTATTCTTCTGACGGTCTACCTGCTGGGCACCTGGCGGGCCCTGGTGAGCTACACGGTGTATCTGCTGCTGGGGGCAGTGGGTATGCCGGTGTTCTCCGGCTTCCAGGGGGGCCTGGCCAAGCTGGCAGGGCCCACCGGCGGCTATCTGGTGGGCTTCTGGCTGATGATTCTGGTAAGCGGCCTGGTGATGGAGGCGTGCAAGCGCCGTCTGCTGCCCACGGCTGCGGGCATGGTTCTCGGCGTGGCAGTGGATTATGCCGTGGGCACAGCCTGGTTCGTTTTCCAGACCCAGAGCACCGTGGCCCACGCCCTAGAGGTGTGCGTGTATCCTTTCATCCCCTTCGACCTGGCAAAGATTGCCGTAACGCTGCTTCTGGGCAGCCTGGTCTATAAGGGACTGCAAAAAGCAAAGCTGCTGTAATGAAATCCGGGCATCCTCCCATGGTGGGGGATGCCCGGGTTTTTCACAGTGTTCCATTCCCATGTAAACCAAAGCTGACGGCAATGGCATTGTCCACCATGGACATTTGCTGCTCGTCCAGGCGGCCCATGTGCTCCCGGAGACGGCGCTTGTCGATGGTTCGTATCTGCTCCAGCAGAATCACGGAATCCTTACTCAGGCCGACGCTGCCGCCTGCAATGTTGATGTGGGTGGGGAGCCTTGCCTTGCCGGTCTGGCTGGTGATGGCGGCGGCAATCACGGTGGGGGAGTGGCGGTTGCCGGTGTCATTCTGCACAATCAGAACCGGGCGGGTGCCGCCCTGCTCACTGCCCACCACGGGGGACAAATCCGCATAGAAAATGTCGCCCCGTTTCACAGTGCTGTCCATTGAAAAATCACACTCCGTGGATAAAGAATTGGGCGCTTCCGTTTCTGGGTAAAGCGCGGATGTATCTTTATTGTCCCACGCCAGCTGCGGTTTTATACGGCGGCGCATCCAAATTATTCTATGCATCTTCCCGGGTGGATTCTACTGAATCGTAAAGTTTTTGACAATCAGCGACAGAATTTTATGCTCCCGGTACAAAATCTCTCCCCGGATGGGCAGACCGTTTTCATCCAGCCAGATATCCAGATGCAGGGCATCGTCGTCATAGCTGTCATCAATGCTCAGCCGTGCCAGGTTCTTTTCCGCACCGGCGGAGGTGATACAGCCGCTGCGTAGTGTTTTGATTAGCAGCCAGGGGGCGCTGACCGGTGTAACCTGATTGTCCGCCAGCAGGGGAAAGTCCAGGGCCACATCGTCGAAGCGCAGTGTGCCCTTGCTTCCCTCCACGCTGCCCTGAATGCCGGAAATGCTCTCCGGGGCAGTGACAGTAAAGCGAATCGTCCCCCGGCAGTCTGCCAGGCACTGCATGGAGAAGGTGTGCAGCTTGTTTCCATAGTCCGCTGTAATGTCTGCATCGAAGCTGCATAGGGGGCTTGCCAGAATTTTCGTCCGCAGAGCAATGCCCTGCTCCAATTCCCGGTTTTTCCCGGAGCATCCAGCCAGAAGCACCAGCAGAAGCAAAACGCAAACCGCTTTTTTCAAAAAAATCCCGCCCTATTTC
>UROL01000268.1 GCA_900549495.1 uncultured Eubacteriales bacterium
CGAGATCAGCCTCGGTCTCGTGGGCTCGGAGATGTGTATAAGAGACAGACGGTATCCACATCCAGCACGAACTCGCTGCCAGGAATCTCTACAGGACGGCGGCGGCCAGAGGCATCGGGCTCACCCAGCTCCATGCGGATGCACTTCATGCCGCAGACACGGCCATTCTCGTCGCCCAGGATTTCCACGGGGTTGCACAGGGTCTTGAACTCGATGCCCTCTTCCTTGGCGTGGTGCTGCTCTTCCTTCCGGGCGGGCATTTCCGCTTCGCCACGGCGGTAGACGATGTACACATGGTCAGCACCCAGGCGCATGGCGCAGCGGGCACCGTCCATGGCCACGTTGCCGCCACCCACCACGGCCACGGCCTTGGACTGGATTACAGGGGTATCGTAGTTCTCGTCATAGGCACGCATCAGGTTGGTACGGGTCAGGTACTCGTTGGCGGACATAACGCCCTTCAGGCTCTCGCCGGGGATGTTCATGAACATGGGCAGACCGGCGCCGGAGCCCACGAACACAGCCTGGAAGCCCATCTCGAAGAGCTCGTCGATGGTCAGCACCCGGCCAATGACCATATTGGTCATCACCTTCACGCCCTGGGCCTCCAGCTTCTTCACCTCGTTGGCCACAATGTCCTTGGGCAGACGGAACTCGGGAATGCCGTAGACCAGCACGCCGCCAGCAGTGTGCAGAGCCTCGAACAGGGACACCTCGTAGCCCTTCTTGGCCAGGTCCGAGGCGCAGGTCAGACCGGCAGGGCCGGAGCCCACCACGGCCACCTTCTTGCCATTGGGCTCTGCCTTCTCGGGCATGGCGTTGATGTTCTCCCGGTACCAGTCGGCCACGAACCGCTCCAGGCGGCCAATGGCAACCGGCTCACCCTTGATGCCACGGACGCAGCGGGCCTCGCACTGGGTCTCCTGGGGGCAGACACGGCCGGACAGGGCGGGCAGAGCGTTGGTGGAGGTGACAATCTCGTAAGCGGCCTTGAAGTCGCCCTCGGCCACCTTGGAAATAAACTCAGGAATGCGTACATTGACAGGGCAGCCCTCTACGCACTTGGGGTTCTTGCACTTCAGGCAGCGGCCTGCCTCTTCCTGGGCCATCTCAGCGGTGTAGCCCAGGGCGACCTCCTTGAAATTGCGGGCACGAACCTGGGGGTCCTGCTCAGGCATGGGGGTCTTGGTCAGAGTCATATTTGCCATTTCCGTATCCTCCTTATTTAATCAGTGCCTTGCCCATGGCTTCCATGCGGCAGACATGATCCTTGGCTACCTCGGCCTCCCGGTCGCGGTAGGTGACGTTACGGCTCATCAGCTCGGCGAAGTCCACCTTGTGGCCGTCGAACTCAGGGCCATCCACGCAGGCGAACTTGGTCTCGCCGCCTACGGTAACACGGCAGCCGCCGCACATGCCGGTGCCGTCCACCATAATGGGGTTCAGGGAGACCATGGTGTGCACGCCGAAGGGCTCGGTGGTCTTGCACACGAACTTCATCATGGGCACAGGCCCGATGGCCAGAACCTCGTCATACTGGATGCCACTTTCCAGCAGCTGCTGGAGCTTCACGGTGCCGAAGCCCTTCTCGCCGTAGGAGCCGTCGTCGGTCATCAGGTACAGGTTGGTGGAGGCTTCCTTGAACTCCTCCTCCAGAATCACGATATCCTTGGAGCGGAAGCCGATGATAACGTCCACAATGGCACCGGCCTCCAGGAAGGCCTTGGCAGCAGGCAGAGCGATGGCGCAGCCCACGCCGCCGCCCACGACGCACACCCGCTTCTTGCCCTCCACCTCGGTGGGGCGGCCCAGGGGGCCGACGAAGTCGTGGATATAGTCGCCCTCGTTCAGAGCGCCCAGGGCGTTGGTGGAGAAGCCCACCTTCTGGAAGATGATGGTAACGGTGCCCTTCTCCCGGTCGTAACCGGCGATGGTCAGGGGAACCCGCTCACCCTTGTCGTCAATGCGGAAGATGATGAACTGACCGGCCTTGGCCTTCTTGGCAACGTAGGGTGCCTCGATTTCCATCAGGGTGACGGCGGAGTTCAGCTCTTTTTTGCGAACGATTTTATACATAGTGATATCCGTCCTTTTTGTCATATATTCGTTGGAAAATTGGAACGACGTTACACCTCATTATAATCCCATCCCCCCTGTTTGTCAATATTCAGTGG
>UROL01000269.1 GCA_900549495.1 uncultured Eubacteriales bacterium
TTAGCGAGCACCCGGTTGAATGGTAAAATGTCCAACATGGTGCCATTCATCGTGCCGCCCGGAAACCGCAACGTTGCGGGCGATTTTCATCGCCCCTACGGAGTGTGCCATTCAACCGACCGCTCGGAAGCTCCAACATTGCGGGCGATTTTCATCGCCCCTACGGAAGGGCGGGTGCCATTCATCGCACCTGTTCAGGGGCTCAGAGGAGGGATTGGAAGGTGGCGATTTGGGTGGTGGCTTCGTCCAGGGCGCTGAGCCAGAAGGCTTTGTCGGTGAGGTCGATACCGGCTACCCGGGCGGTGGCCTCGGCGGTGGCTACGGTGGTGGTTTGCAGCAGCTTCTTGTACACCGGCACGAAGTCGGGGCCCTGCTGGCGGTATTGGGCGTAGAGGCCCCGGGCGAAGAGGCCGCCGAAGGCGTAGGGGAAATTATAATAGGTGGAGCCGTAGTAATGGCTCTTGCACACCCACATATAGGGATGGCGGCATGTGGGATCCAGGCCGTCGCCGTAGCTGGCCTGCTGGGCCTGGAGCATTCTCTGGCACAGCTCCTGGGCGGGCATGAATTTTTCGCCCCGATTTTTCAGCACCCCATCCTCAAAGAGATACCGGGAGTAGATATCCACAATAATCTGGGTCACGTCCTGAAGCTGGCTCTCGATGAGGTTTAGCTTCTCGGCATCGCTGGCGGCATGGCGGATGGCGTGATTCATCACCACGCACTCGTTGAAGGTGGAGGCGGTTTCTGCCAGGGGCATGGAGTAGTCCCGGTTCAGGGGCCGGTGGGGGTGGATGCACTGGTTGTGGAAGGCGTGGCCCAGCTCGTGGGCCAGGGTCACCACGTCGGAGAGGGTGCCGTCGAAATTGGTGAGGATCCGGCTCTGGCCGATGGCGTTGACCCCGGCGCAGAAAGCGCCCCCGGCCTTGCCGCTGCGGGGGAAGAAGTCAATCCACCCCTCATCAAAGGCCCGGGCCACCATTTGGCTCAGCTCACTGTCGAAGTGGGAGAACAGCTCCACCAGGTAATCCCGGGCTTCCTGGGTGGTGAAGCGGGTATCGCTGGCCCCCATGGGGGCGAAGAGGTCGTACCAGGGCAGGCCGTTTTCATGGCCCAGGGCCTGGGCCTTGAGCCGGAGATACTGCCGGAAGGCGGGGAGCCGCTCATCCATGGCGGCGAACATGGCATCCAGGGTGGCCCGCTCCATCTGGGACTGCTCCAGGGTGCGATCCAAGGGGCTGTCGTAGCCCCGGAGGGCGCATTCGTTCAGGGTTTCCAGCTTCAGGGAGTTCAGGGCGTAGGCCACCGAATCGGCAATGGCGGGGTAGCTGTCCAGCTCCGCCCGGTAGGCATCCCGGCGCACCTGGGCATCCGGGGAATAGGCCAGGTTCCGCACGGCGGAGAGGCCCAGGGTCTCCCCCCGGTATTGCACCCGCAGGGTGCTGGTCAGGTACTGCTGTAGCTCCGCCCAGGCGTTGCCCCCGGAGATTTTCAGCTTGGCCATGACCCGTTCCCCTACCCCGGGAAGCAAATGGCGGCTGGAAAGCCGCTTCTGCTCCAGCAGGAAGCGGTAGTCCCCCAGGCTTTCGTCCCCCGCTATCAGGGCATCCAGGTCGGGCAGCTGGGCAAGCCAGCCCTCAAAAGCGGCCACCGGGGCGGCGGACTCACTGTAGGCGGCCTGAATCCGGCCCATCTGGGAACCGGCCTGGGCATCCATGGTATCTGCGGCCTGGCGCAGCTCGGCATAGCAGAAGAGCTTCTCCGCCAGCTCCGTCAGCCGCTCCTGGAGGGCCAGACCCTTTTTCAGCACCTGACCGCTGTCCCCGGTAAGGCTCTGGGAGAGGGTTTCCAGCTCCCGGACGGTATTTGCCAGCTCCGCCAAGTCCGCCTCAAAGGCCGGGTCGTCAAAGCCGGTATAAATCGGATTCAAATTCCAACGCTGGTTCATAATATATATCCTCCTTTTTCAATTACGCTTTGGGTTGGTTCCTATACGTGGGTGCCCTGGCCCACCCGGTATCGCTTTTGCGGTGGAAACCATAAGTTTTTTGGGCGGTTAAAATATTCTGAGTTTCGTAGGGGCGGCTATCAGCCGCCCGAAAACTTCCGGAACTGAGCTGCCGGTTGAATGGAACAAACTTACACTTTTACCATTCAACCAAGCAT
>UROL01000270.1 GCA_900549495.1 uncultured Eubacteriales bacterium
CCGGTGGCCACCCCGGACGGTGTGTCCGGCAGTGTCCTGTGCCTTGCCAGCTACACCGTCTCCGCCCAGGAGGCCGCTGCCAGAACCCAGCAGGTTGTGGCCAGCTGGGACGGTCAGGAGCTGACCAACAGCGCCCTGCAAATCTACTATCTCAACGCCCTGCAAACCCACAAGAGCAGCGGCAGTCAGGAGCAGCCGGACTACGCCCTGCCCTTGGAGGCCCAGCTGTGCCCCCTGGGAGAGGGGACGCTCTCCTGGCAGCACTATTTCCTACAGCAGGCCATAAAGGACTGGCAGACGGTGCAGATTCTTCGCTCCGCCGCCCAGGAGCCCCGGCCTGTCACCGCCCAGGGCTTCAAGCCCAATGAAACCGACGACCTTCACGGCAAGTATGTGGCCAAGGAGTTGCCGGTAAACGGCTTCCTCTTCCAGGACCAGCCCTGCTACACCCCCAATAAGATGCACCAGGCCTATCTGGACGATTTGGAGCAGACCATGCAGGCCCAGGCCCGGGAGCTGGGCTACAGCAGTCTGGATGACTGCGTGGAGTCTGTATCCGGCGGGCTTCTCACCACCCAGGAGGTGGTTCAGGCGGCCCAGGACTACAATTTCGGCTATATGTACTTCACCGAGGAGAGCTACGATATTTCCGTCAGCGACGAGGAGGCGGCGGCCTATGCCAAGGCCCATGCCCAGCAGCTTCCCGGGGGCTACACCGTGGATATCCGTCAAATTCTCCTGGTGCCCCAAGGGGCGGAGGTTGCCGCTGACGGCACCGTCCATGCCACCGAGGCCCAGTGGGAGAGCTGCAAGAAGGCCGCCGAGGAGATGATGCGTACCTTCGGCTACGCCTACCTGACCCGGATGAACAAGACCGCCAATTTTGCCCGGTTTGCCAATGAAAACTCCATGGATGCCGGCTCCAAAATCAACGGCGGCGGCTACAGCCGCATTCAGCCGGGGCAGCTGATTGACCAGCTGGATCCGTGGTGCTTTGACCCTGCCCGGCAGGAGGAGGACATTGCAATTCTCCGCTCCCCCCTGGGCTATCACATTGTTATGTTCTGTGGCCGTCAGGATGCTGCCACCGAGGCTGCCCGAGAGGCGCTGGCCCAGCAGCAGCTATGGGAGCAGGTGGAGGCCCGGCGGGGCAAAACAGCCATGCAGGTGGACTACTCCGCTGCTGCCCTGTGGGCGGACACCACCATGCCCGCCATTGCCCCGGTGGATGTGCTCTATCCGGATGTGGCCCACGAGCGGTTCCCCGAGGTGATGGTCTACTTCCAGCAGGACTTTATGTTCAGCCCCTATGGCGGCTCCTATGTGGGCCGGGGTGGCTGCGGCATCACCACCATGGCCATGCTGGCCACCTACATGACCGACACCATCCTCACCCCCCACGAGCTGGCCGCCCGCTACGGCAACTACCACGATGCCAGCGGCACCATGGGCGAGCTGTTTCGCTACACCCCGGCGGAGATGGGCTTCTATCTGGCCAAGAACACCACCAACATGAAGGAGATTATCGCCGCCCTGAAAAATGGGCAGATGGTCATCAGCCTACAGCACCTGGGCCACTTCACCCGGGGCGGCCACTATCTGCTGCTACAGCGCTACTACCCGGAGGACGACACCTTCCAGGTGCGGGACTCCAACATCTACAACTACGGCAGGCTGGAGGGGCACCAGGTGGATAAGTTCACCCGGGGGAATATTCTCTCCGGCAGCGCCACCTTCTACATCATGCAAAAGAAGATTACCCGCATTCCCGCCTGCGTCCGCTGCGGCGGCACCTTCGACCAGACCGCCCCGGAGAAGCTGTTCAGCCTGGACTACGTCTGCCCCAAGTGCACCGCAGCCCTTGCCCGGCAGGAAGCCTTCCTCCATCTGATGGGGGCATAAGGTTTTTGTGCATCCATTCTTGTTTTGCCATGCGTTCGCATAAGAATATCCGGGCGAATTCGGATTTTTCGAATTCGCCCGGAATTTTTTGTATTTAGGGGTTATTTACACAGTTCCGCAATGACATCTGCGTAGATTTCGGCGCATAGCAGCAAACCGCTGAGCTTGGCACGCTCGTTGGCACCGTGGCAGTTATTGTCGAAATCCGGCTCCGCCGGGCCGAAGGCCACGCCGCCGGGGATTTCGTGGACATAGG
>UROL01000271.1 GCA_900549495.1 uncultured Eubacteriales bacterium
CGATGATGCAGCACTGCTGGTTGCCCCAATCGATACCACCGGCGGGAACATTGGCGGAGACCTCCAGGCCACCGGCCCGGAGCTGCTGGGCGGCAATCTGGGCCATGTCGATACGCACCTGGTCGCCGGGAGTGGCGTTAATGACGAAGCCAATCCGCTCCCCATTGCGGCACCAGAAGCCATCGGCATCCTTTTCGCATCCGGCAGCCTCAAAGAGCTGGGCGGCCCGCTGGGGGGCATAGTCGTAGCGCTCTACGTCGGCATCGTTGTAGACATTGCGCTGCAAGGGGCTGTAGGCCACCATGCCCTTGCCCAGGAGCACGGTATCCACAATCTGCTGCCGGTCGATAAGGCAGCTGATGGCGGGAATCAAATCCGCATTCTTCTGCCAGTATTCGTTCCAGAAATTATACAGGATGCCCCGGTAGTCCGAGGTGGTCTGGTCGTAGACGGTGTGTACGCCGTCGTTTTCAAACAGGGCGGCATCCTTGGGGGTCACCTGGGACAGGCTCAGCTCCTGGGAGCGCAGCTGCAAAGCCTTCACGTTGTCGTCGGTGACAATCTTGAACACAATCCGGTCAATGGAGGCGGGACCGGCGAAATACTCCTGGTTCTTGTCCAGGATGATGGCCTGGCCCTGGTCCCACTCCGTCAGCTTATAGGGGC
Source organism: uncultured Eubacteriales bacterium (assembly GCA_900549495.1). GTDB lineage: Bacteria > Bacillota > Clostridia > Oscillospirales > Oscillospiraceae > Faecousia. The sequence continues at coordinate 667 of UROL01000271.1, forward strand.
CGGTGCCCACCGGAGCCCGGAAGAAGTCGGACTGCTGCATATCCTGCCCCTCCAGCAGATGCTTGGGCAGGATGGCCATGGTCATGTATTCCAGGAAGGCATAGTTGTGGTCTGCCAGGCGGAAGGAGACGGTATAGGGGTCCAGGACGGTAATCTCCTCCACGTCCTCGTAGTTGGGGGCGTTTTCGGAGCCGTTCTCCGGGTCCATAATGGCCTCGATGGTGAACTTCACGTCCTCGGCGGTAAACTCCACGCCGTCGTGCCACTTCACGCCCTCTTCCAGGTGGAAGGTATAGGTCAGGGTTTCCTCGTCATACTCCCAGGACTTGGCCAGCCGGGGGATGATGTTGTTCTGGCCGTCGTGGTCTGTCAGGCCGTCGAAGAGCAGCACGTTGATTTCGCAGTGCTCGTCCATGGCGGGGTTGATGCGGGTATAGTCGCCGGAGCCATAGTAAATGGTGCTGGGCTCCTGGGCGAAAGCGGTGGTGGTCAGCAGGAGCACCAGGGCCAGAAGCAGGGGGATAAAGCGGAACTTCTTCATGATTCATTTCCTTTCCGGTTTTTTCTTGCACATCCTACCAAATTCCGGCAGGCCCCGCAAGCCCCCCGGGGGGTTATTTCTGCAAAAAACCAATATCTTCGGCGGATTGACAACCGGTTTTCCCCCATGCTATAATACTTCGGAATCTATATAAGGAAAGCAGGGAGCTTTGTGAAAGAATTGCTGGATTTGTTCTTCACCTTCTTCCGCATTGGCGCTGTCACCTTCGGCGGCGGCTATGCCATGCTGCCGATTTTGCAGCGGGAAGTGGTGGAGAAGAAAAAATGGGCCTCGGATGAGGAGCTGGTGGACTATTTCGCCATTGGCCAGTGCACCCCCGGCGTTATTGCGGTGAACACCGCCACCTTCATCGGCCGGAAATACCGGGGCGTTGTGGGGGGCGTGGTGGCTACCCTGGGCGTGGTTTCCCCCTCGGTGGTGATTATCTCCGTCATTGCGGCGCTGATTAACAATTTTGCAAACATCGGCTGGGTGCAGGATGCCCTGGGGGGCATTCGGGTGTGCGTATGCGTGTTCATCCTCAATGCCGTTATCAAGCTCATCAAGTCCGCCGTAAAGGACAAGGCTACCCTGGTTCTGTATCTGGTGCTCTTCGCCGTGGCGGTGCTGTTTGACATCTCGCCCATTTACTCCGTGGTGATTTCCGGTGTGCTGGGCGTGTTCATTACGAAATTGGGGGTGCGGGGCAAATGATTCTGCTGCGTCTTTTCTGGGAGTTCTTCAAAACCGGCCTCTTCGCCATTGGCGGCGGCATGGCCACCGTCCCCTTCCTCCAGGACATTTCGGCCAAAACCGGCTGGTACACCTCCGGCCAGTTGGCGGATATGATTGCCGTATCCGAGAGCACCCCCGGCCCCCTGGGCGTAAACATGGCCACCTATGTGGGCTACACCGTGGGCAGCCAGCAGCTGGGGGGCGCAGGCATG
>UROL01000272.1 GCA_900549495.1 uncultured Eubacteriales bacterium
ATTCGTCGGCAGCGTCAGATGTGTATAAGAGACAGGTACCATTCAATGTGCCACTCAGAAACCGCAAGATTTCGGGCGATTTTCATCGCCCCTACGGTGGCTCAGAAGGTTTTACATTTCACTTTTTCATTCTGCCAGAGCGCTGGCTCTGGCCAGCTTGCTTTTGGGCTGAGGAAGCAGGTGGTATTTTTCCGCCAGAGCTTGGGCAAAGCGGCAGGTTTCCTGGTCCGTTCCCTGCTTTTGCTCCACCTCCACCTCAAAAAGCGGCTCCTCCTTCCCGCCGCCCAGGAGCACACCGCTGTCCAGGGCCAGCTCACAGCCCCCGCCATTGACCATGGTGGCCCGCCGGGTGAACCGGGCGCCGCAGGTAGGCAGCAAGCCCCGGGCGCAATGGGAAAGCAATTCCTCCGGTGCGCCCATTGCTACCAGCCGGGGCAGGGCTTCCGCCACCTCGTCAGCTTCCACTTCCCATTCTCCCCGGCTGCCGTCGGGGAGGTTGGTCTTCACGGTGCAGACGCTGACCCCGTTTTCCAGCCGCCGCCGCACCGTCCAGTGCAGCCGCCCCAGGGTGCCCTCCGGGGTGTCGTAATAGGTTGTCTCCATGGTGATGGTGTGAAATCCGGAAAAATCATTTTGGATTTGCTCCAATACCGCCGGATTTGCCTGGTATTTCAGCTCGAATTCTCTGCCCATAGGGTTCTCTCCTTTTTTGGATTATTCCTGGGGGATATCCTGCGCCTCTTCCCAGGCCAGGGCGGTAACGGTGTCGGCTGCCTCTGCCGGGGTGTAGAAAATATGCAGGTGGGTGGGTAGTTCCTCCGTCTCCTCCTGGGGCAGCAGGACGGTGATTTCCTGCCCGGGCTGGAATGTGCCGTCCCCGGAGGTCTCCACGGTGCAGCGCAGAGTGCTGCCCTCCCGGGCCAGCACCGTTACCGTCATTTCCGGCGGGGCCACGCTTTTGGGGACGGCTGCCACCAGGGGCATCCCCCCGCCAGCGATGGCGTCCTCGGAAACCGCTGCCTCCTCCAGCTGGGCCGCGGCCTGTTTGGGGGCGGCGGCCAGCTCCATAGCGGCCTCCCGGCCCGGCACCATCAGCCCCACCCCCGCCAGCACCAGCGCCAGGCAGGCAGCCGCAGCGGCCACCGGCTGCCAGTGCAGACGGCGTTTGGGGGGAACCTCTACATCCGCAATGTATTTTTCATCCACATAGCTCATGGATTCCAGCATTTCTTTTCCGTTCACGGTTTCACTCCCTCCTTTTCCAGGAATGCCCGCAGGGCGTTTCGGGTACGCATCAGCTTGGTTTTCACGTTGCTCTCCCCCAGGCGGAACCGCTGGGCGATTTCTCCGATGCTGTCGCCGTACCAGTAGCGGCGCATGAAAATGCGGCGGTTTTCGTCGCTGAGGGTGGCCAGGAAGTCGTTCAGCAGGGCCCCCAGCTCCTGGGCCTGGAGCTGCTGCTCCCGGGACACATCCGGGATGCAGCAGGCCAGCTCGTCGGAGAGGGTCACCACCTCCGCCTTGCGCTTGGCGGCGTTGTTCCAGTCCAGCCTCCCCATGGAGAGGAAGCGGCAGATTTTGGCCAGATACGCATAGAAGAACACCGGCCGGGTGGGCGGGATGGTCTCCCAGGCCTTCAGGTAGGTGTCGCTGACGCTTTCCTCGGCATCCTCCCGGCGGAGCAAAAGCCGGTAGGACAGATTGTACAGCCTGCTCCCATAGGCAAGCTGGGTCTGCCGAATGGCCTCCTCATCCCGGCGGAAGTACAGCTCTATAATTTGCCCATCGTCCATATTGGCACCTCCTGTTGCCCTCACCCTATAGGTGGGATTTTGTGTGACTTTGGTTACATTGTAAATGGTGAAGTGTAAAGGGTCTGCACTTCGGGGCAATGAACGCAAACGCCCTTCGTAGGGGCGATGAAAATCGCCCGTAACCTGGGATTTTAGCGAGTACCCGGTTGAATGGGAACGTTTCCCGGCTCCCTCTCTGAGGGAGCTGCTGAGCGCAGTGAAGCTGAGGGAGTGTACCCCGATGAACGTAAACGCTCAAAAATTTCAGAGCCAAAAGCATCTGCGAGTAAACCATTGGCATAAAGCAACCATCGAACGACACTCCCTCAGTCACGCCCTGCGGGCGTGCCAGCTCCCT
>UROL01000273.1 GCA_900549495.1 uncultured Eubacteriales bacterium
CACTCCCTCAGTCTCGCATTCGCTCGACAGCTCCCTCAGGGAGGGAGCCGGGAAACGCTCCCATTCATCGGGGTACTCGCTGAAATCCGGGGTTTCGGGCGATTTTCATCGCCCCTACGAAACTCTGATGATTTTGGGTTTTACCATTCAACCTGCCGCCCCTACGGGGCTTTGTGGGAGCCGAGAATTTTTTCCAGCAGCCGCTGGGCGTTTTCGGACTGGCCCAGGATGCCGTATTCCTTTGAGAAGACCACCACGCCGATTTCCATTTCGTCGGCCCGGTGGGCCAGGTGGAAGTGAATCCGGCGGGTGAGGGTGGCCAGGGTCTGTGCCTGCTTGCCTTCCTCCCGAAGGATGCGGATGGCATCGTCGCAGGCGGCGCAGTCCAGAAGCTCTGCAATCCTCTCCGGGGCCAGACCGGCGGCACCGGCGTGGGCGGCCAGAATTTCCATCCGGCAGTCGCCGTATTTGGAATGGGTATTCATCATTCCCCCGGCCAGCTTTACCAGCTTGCCGATGTGGCCGATGAGCAGAGCCCCCCGGAAGCCCAGGGATTTGCAGATATCCAGGCTATCGCCGATGAAGTTGGAGGTCTGGACGGCCAGATGGATATCCAGCCCCAGCTCCCCCTGGATGAATTCCGAGCCGTAGTTGCCGGGGGTGAGCAGCACATACTCGCTGCCGTTCTCCCGCTTCTGCCGCAGCTCCACCCGGATGGTTTCCACCAGGGCGGCCTCGCTCATGGGCTCTACAATGCCGGTGGTGCCCAGAATGGAGATGCCCCCCACAATGCCCAGCCGGGGGTTGAAGGTTTTCTTCGCCAGGGCCGCCCCCTCCGGGGCGGAGATGATAACGGACAGGCCGCCCCGGTAATCGCACAGGGCCATGACCTCCCGGACATTTTCCCCAATCATTTTCCGGGGCACGGAGTTGATGGCGGCGTTGCCCACAGGCTGGTCCAGCCCCCGCTTGGTCACCCGGCCAATGCCGGTGCCGCCGTCCACGGTGATGCCGGGGGCGGCGGTTTTCCGGACGGTGGCGAAAATCAGGGTACCGGCGGTTACGTCCGGGTCGTCGCCGCTGTCCTTCTGGATGGCGCAGGAGACGTGGTCTGCCTCCATGGAGATTTCCCGGACGGTCAGCTCCAGGCGGATGCCCTTGGGGGTATCCAGGGCTACGGTTTCCTTCCTGCGCCCGGTAAGGAGCATCCAGGCGGCGGCCTTTGCGGCAGCGGCTGCGCAGGAGCCGGTGGTATAGCCTAGGCGCAGGCGCTTGCCGTCCTTCTCGATATACTGCTCCATCAGCGCAAAATCTGGTAGAGCATGGCGTTGCAGATGGCGGCGGCTACGTTGCTGCCGCCCTTCCGGCCCCGGGCGATGATGGAGGGGGTATCTGCGCCGATAAACAGCTCCTTGCTCTCCACCACGTTGACGAAGCCCACCGGCACCCCGATAACCAGGGCCGGGTGGAGCTTGCCCTCCTCAATCAGCTGGTGGATGGACACCAGGGCGGTGGGGGCGTTGCCGATGGCGAAGATGCAGGGCTTTTCCAGCCGGGCGGCGTGCTCCATGGACACCATGGCCCGGGTAACTCCCCGCTCCTTGGCCTCCCGGGCCACGTCCTCGTCGGACATGAAGCAGTGCACCTGGCCCCCCAGCTTGGCCAGAATGGATTTGTTGATACCGGCCTTGGCCATCTGGGTATCGGTGACGATGTCGCAGCCCTCCTTCAGCGCCTGAATCCCCCGGGCCACGGCATGGGGGGAGAAGGTCAGGTTCTGCACATAGTCAAAGTCCGCCGTGGTATGGATAACCCGCTTGATAACCAGGGCATTCTCCGGCTCCAGCTGGGTATCCCCCAGCAGCTCCGTGATAATGGCGAAGCTCCGCTTTTCAATATCCATTGGCTTAATATTCTCAAACATACAGTTTCCTCCTTTTTTAATTACGCTTTGGGCCTGCACCCATACGTGGGTGCCCTGCCCCACCCGGTATCGCTTCCTGGTGGAAACCGGGGGATTTTTTGGGCGGTGAAACATTCTGAGCTTCGTAGGGGCGGCTATCAGCCGCCCGAAAACTTCCGAGACTGAGCTGCCGGTTG
>UROL01000274.1 GCA_900549495.1 uncultured Eubacteriales bacterium
GGGTAGAATTCCACCGGTGGGAGTATCCGTTTTTCAGCCGCCCTGAAAAGGGCGGCTTCTTTCTATTTACATTTTGGGTTTCTGTTTTTATAATATTAGGTGAAATCAGACGCCCTTTCGGGCGACGCCATATCAGGAGGGAACACTATGTCTTTTTCGATTTTTGTGGACGGCAGCTCCAATCTGCCCGGGCGGCTGCTTCGGGAGCTGGATATCTGCATTCTGCCCTGCACCTATTCCATGAACGGCAGCCCCAGCACCTATGACGGCAGCCTGGACTCCTTCGACTCCCACGGCTACTATGATATGCTCCGCCAGGGCGGGGTGGTGCAGACCAGTCTGCTGAATACCCAGCTATTCCTGGATTCCTTCCGGCCTGCGTTGGAGCAGGGGAAGGACGTGCTGTATTTCTCCATGTCCTCCGGCATCAGCGGCACCTGCCATGCGGCCCGGATTGCGGCCCAGGAGCTGCTGGAGGAGTTCCCCCAGCGGACCGTGCGGGTGGTGGACTCCATGGGCTCCGGCTTCGGCACCGGACTGATGGCCTGCAAGGCCGCCGACCTTCGCTCCCAGGGGAAGGATGCCCGGGAGACGGCAGACATTATGGATGCAGACGTCCAGAACACCCTGCAATTTTTCACCGTGGACGATTTGAATTATCTGAAACGCACTGGCCGGGTCTCCGGGGCCACGGCCATGATTGGCACGGTGCTGAACATCAAGCCTGTGCTCTGGGGCGACCCCACCGGCCACATCACCGCCCGGGGCAAGTACCGGGGCCGGAAGAAGGCCCTGGCCGCCATTGCAGAGGAGTACCGCAGCCGGGTAGAGGATGCCGGGAATCAGCGGGTGGCCATCTCCCACGGCGACTGCCTGGAGGATGCCCAGACCCTGGCGGACATGATTTGCGAAATTGCCAAGCCCGGCGAGCTGATTATTGCCCCCCACGAGCCCTTCACCGGGGCCCATGTGGGGCCGGGAATGCTGGCCCTGTTCTTCCACGGAAAGCAGCGGGCGCTGTAAATACCCACCCCTTTTGCCCCTCTCCGGCCCAGAGTGCCGGAGGGGGGCCTTTCTTCCCCCGGGCCGGGGTGGGGCGGTAACATTTCCGGTGAAAAAGCTTTACAAATTATTCAAGAAAGCTCTGGCAAAATGGCTATAATTCTAATCAAAGGAAAGAAACGGGGAAAGTGCCCCGGAAAGAAAGGAAGAGACGATTATGGCTGTTTCTGTGCTGGTTGTGGAAGACGACCGCAACATTGCGGACTTGCTGAAAATGTATCTGGAGAAAGAGGGCTATGCCGTCACCTGGGCAGCCGACGGCGGCCAGGGGCTGGCAAAGTTCCGGGCCATCAAGCCGGATCTGGTGCTGCTGGATGTGATGATGCCGGTGATGGATGGCTGGGCGGTATGCCGGGCCATTCGGGCCGAGTCCAAGACCCCGGTGATTATGCTCACCGCCAAGGGAGAAACCGACGACAAGGTGACCGGGCTGAAAAACGGCGCCGACGACTATATCACCAAGCCCTTCGAGATGAAGGAGCTGCTGGCCCGGATTGAGGCGGTGCTCCGCCGCACCAGCGGGGTCACCGCCGAGAAGAAGGCCCGGCGGCTGGTATTCGACAAGCTGATTATCGATATGGATGCCTTCGAGCTGACAGTGGACGGCAAGAAGGTAGACACCCCGCCCAAGGAGATGGAGCTGCTATTCTATCTGGCCTCCTCCCCCAACCGGGTATACACCCGGAACCAGCTGCTGGACGAGGTATGGGGCTTCGACTATTTTGGCGACTCCCGGACGGTGGACGTCCACGTGAAGCGCCTGCGGGAAAAGCTGGAGGGGGTCAGCCCCAAGTGGAACCTGAAAACCGTCTGGGGCGTAGGGTACAAATTCGAAGTAGAGCAATAACCCCCCAAATGGGCGGCGGCCATCCCCGCCCATTTTTTGGCTGAAAACGATGAATGCAAAGCCGTGGATTGGCGAGCACCTCGATGAATGGTACAATGTCCCCATCTCTGAGTTTCGTAGGGGCGATGAAAATCGCCCGCAACGTTCCGGTTTCCGGGCGGTACGATG
>UROL01000275.1 GCA_900549495.1 uncultured Eubacteriales bacterium
CGAGATCAGCCTCGGTCTCGTGGGCTCGGAGATGTGTATAAGAGACAGGATGTGTACAATTTCGAGGATGCCCTGCTGGTGGGTACCATCCTGATTACCCTGCTGCGTAACGCCGACCGGGTGAAAATCGCCTGCCTGGCCCAGCTGGTGAATGTCATCGCCCCCATTATGACGAAAAACGGCGGCGGCTGCTGGGCCCAGACCATCTTCTATCCCTTTATGCACGCCTCCCACTATGGCCGGGGTACGGTGCTGAACACCCTGGTTTCCTCCCCCTGCTATGCCTGCCAGGACTATGACCAGGTGCCCTATATCGACGCCGTGGCAACCTTGGAGGCGGACGGCAGCGTCAGCCTCTTCTGCGTAAACCGGAGCCAGGAGGAGGACTTCCAGCTGGAGCTGGATCTGCACTCCTTCGGCCCCCTCCATGTGGCGGAGCACACCGTGCTGCACCACGACGACGTGAAGGCCGTGAACACCGAGGAAAATCCCCATTGCGTCTATCCCGCCCCCGGCCCCGGCGGCCAGGTGGCAGAGGGCAAGGCCACCCTCACCATCCCCGCCCTGAGCTGGAACGTGATTCGGCTGACCAAATAATTCAATACCAAGCCCTCCGCCCGGCGGAGGGCTTACGTCTGCCCTTGGGAGGCGGGCAGGGCAACCGATTGCCATAATTCACAAAAATTTTTCCAAAAATTCCGTAGAATTTCTACAATTTTTCTTGCATTTTTTGGGCGGATATGTTAAAATAGCATCGAAAACGTTTAAGATGTTTTCGCAACAGGAAAATCGGGCTGCGCCCCCGCCCCCTGGGGTGCGGCCCCCCAAAATATCACACCAAAGGAGAGTTGATATGCGCTACGGTTTTTTTGACGATGCCAAAAAAGAGTATGTAATCGAAACCCCCGCAACACCCATGCCCTGGATCAACTACCTGGGCAGCAAGGATTTCTTCTCCCTCATCAGCAACACCGCCGGAGGCTATTGCTTCTACCGGGATGCCAAGCTCCAGCGGCTGCTGCGCTACCGCTACAACAATGTCCCCGCCGACATTGGTGCCCGGTTCTTCTATGTGAAGGAAGCCGGAAAGGCCCCCTGGAGCCCTGCCTTCCACCCCTGCGATACGGCCCTGGATTCCTATCGCTGCCGCCACGGCATGGGCTACACCATCTTCGAGGCCCAGAAGGACGGCATCGCCGCCGAGATGACCTTCCTGGTTCCCGGGGACGAGAACTGCGAGGTGCAGCGGGTGCGGCTGACCAACAATTCCGGTGAAAACCGGGCCTTCCGCTTCACCGCCGCCGTGGAGTGGTGCCTTTGGAACGCCGTGGACGATTCCACCAATTTCCAGCGGAACCTGAACATCGGCGAGCTGGAGGTAGAGGGCAGCGTCATCTACCACAAAACCGAGTACCGGGAGCGCCGGGACCACTACGCCTACTACGGCGTGAACGCCCCCCTGTCCGGCTTCGATACCGACCGGGACAGCTTCCTGGGCACCTTCGGCAATTTTGCCGCCCCCCAGGCCATTGTAAACGGCAAGGCCGGTGACTTCGTTGCCCATGGCGGCGCACCCATGGCGGGCCTGCACCTGGACGTGGAGCTGGCCCCCGGCCAGAGCAAGTCCTTCGTCTTCGTCCTGGGCTACGGCAAGAACCCCAGAGACCAGAAGTTCATCGCCCCGGGTGTCATCCGCAAGGACGGTGCCTATCGGGTGCTGAAGGCGTTCTCCACGGATGCAGCGGTGGATAAGGCCATGGAGCAGCTGGCTGCCTACTGGGACGGTCTGCTCAGCACCTATACCCTGCACTCCCAGGACGAAAAGCTGAACCGGGCCGTGAACATCTGGCATCAGTACCAGTGCATGGTCACCTATAATATGAGCCGCTCCGCCAGCTATTTCGAGTCCGGCACCGGCCGGGGCATGGGCTTCCGGGACAGCTGCCAGGATTTGCTGGGCTTCGTCCACATCGCCCCGGACCGTGCCCGGGAGCGGATTATCGACATTGCCTCCGTCCAGTGGGCAGACGGCTCCACCTATCACCAGTACCAGCCCCTGAC
>UROL01000276.1 GCA_900549495.1 uncultured Eubacteriales bacterium
ACTCCCTCAGTCACGCCCTTTGGGCGTGCCAGCTCCCTCATAGAGGGAGCCGGGAATGGGCTGGTGCCGTTCATCGGGGTGCTCGCTGAAATCCGGGGTTTCGGGCGATTTTCATTGCCCCTACGGAAGCTCTGTTTTTTACATTTCGCCGTTTGGCGGTGGTCTGCCCCCACGAAAAAAGCGGCGGAATGTCCCGCCGCTTTTTAGGAAGTGATTAGGTTGCAGCGGCTTTTAAGGGCCGGATGGGGGCAAGGGTGGAGATGGCATGCTTGTAAATCATCTGCTGCCGCCCCTCCGTCACCAGAACCACCACAAAGCTGTCAAACCCGGTGATGATTCCCCGAAGCTGGAAGCCGTTCATCAGAAACAGGGTAACCGGTACCTTGTCCCGGCGAACCTCCTTCAAAATGGCGTCCTGTAAATTTAGTTGTTCCGTCATATGTATACCTTCTTTCTGAATGGTATCCACATGCTATCATATTTCACCTGTCGTTTTCCTGCAAAAGCTGTCGTGCCTGGGACAGAATTTCGGCATCCGTCTGCCCGGGGCGGCGCACAAGCCAGTGAAGCTCCCGGTTCCGCCGGAACCAGGTCAGCTGGCGCTTGGCGTAGCGGCGGGAGGATTGGCGCACCAGGTCGGCGGCCTGGTCTATGGTGCAGTGGCCCTCCAGGGCGGCGGTAAACTCCTTGTAGCCGATGGCCTGCATGGCAGTGCATTTTTCCGGGATTCCGTCGGCCAGGAGGCTGCGGATTTCCTCCAGCAGTCCCGCCTCCAGCATCTGCCCCACCCGGGCATCAATCCGGCTATAGAGGGCTGCCCGGCTTTCAAAATCCAGCCCCAGCCACGCCGGGGCAAACCGGGGGGGCTGCTGCTGGGTACGCAGATTGTGGGCGGTGATGGTCTCGCCGGTTTCCAGATACACCTCCAGCGCCCGGATAATCCGCTTCCGGTCGGAAAGGGGGAGCCGGGCTGCCGCCGCCGGGTCAATCTGCTGCAATCGGGCAAAGAGCACCTCTATGCCCTCTCGGTCTGCCTGGGCTTCCAGCTGCTCCCGGACTCCGGTGGAGGGGAAGGGGGCAAAGTCGTTGCCCCGAATCAGGCTGTCCAGATACAGCCCGGTGCCCCCGGCGATAATGGCGGTTTTCCCCCGGGCCACAATATCCTCCACAATGGGGGCGGCCTGGGCACAGTAGCGGCTGACGGAGTAATCCTCCCAGGGCTCCGCCACGTCAATCATATGGTGGGGGATACCCCGGCGCTCTTCCAAGGTGGGCTTGGCGGTGCCGATGTCCATGCGCTTATACACCTGCATGGAGTCGCAGGACACCACCTCCCCATTCAGGGCCAGGGCCAGCTCCACTGCCAGGGCGGTTTTGCCCGAGGCCGTGGGGCCTGCAATACAGATAATTGGGTTCATGTCAGCTCCTTATGTCCGCTTGAACTGCTTTTCCACCTGCTTTTTGCTGAGGCTGACGCAGATGGGGCGGCCATGGGGGCAGTATTTCAAATCCTCCCGCTCCATGACGGCCTTGGCCACGGCGTACAGCTCCTGGGGATCCGTCACCCATCCGGCCTTGATGGCGGCCTTGCAGGCCACGGTGTGGAGCAGCTCGTCTCTTACCGTGTCCTTCTGCTCCCGGCGGCCGTTCAGCAGGTCTGCGGCCAGACTTTCCACCGCCTCTGCCGCATCCTCCGGGCTCAAATCCATGGGAATCTGCCGCAGCAGCACGGTGCTGTCGCCGAATTCCTCTATTTGGAAGCCCAGCTCCTCCAGCATGGCCCCATTGGCCAGCAGCTCTCCCGCCGCTGTAGGGGTCAGGCGGACGGCCAGGGGGGACAGCAGGGTCTGGCCGGAGATGGTCTCTTGGTTGGCCTTTAATTTGTCAAAGAGAATCCGCTCGTGGGCGGCGTGCTTGTCAATGAGGAAGGCTTCCTCACCCTGCTCTACCAGGATATAGGTTCGGTACAGCTCCCCTACCAGCCGCCATTCCGGTGCCGGGGGCATATCCAGGGCTTGCTGGATGCCCTCCTGCTGCCCCTCCGGGGTCTGCTCCGGGGG
>UROL01000277.1 GCA_900549495.1 uncultured Eubacteriales bacterium
CAAAAACGATACCGGGTGGGCCAGGGCACCCACGTATAGGAACCATCTCAAAGCGTAACTAAAAAAGGAGAAAAATATGGGGAAGAAGGAATTTGAGGCCTCTAAGGCTACGGAGGAGGCGAAGAAGGCGGTGCAGGAGCAGGCGCGAAAGCGGCCGGAGTATGCCGGGCGGTATGACCAGGCCCTGAGCCAGGCCCTGGATGCACTGATGCAGCAGCCGTCCTTCCGCTACCGGCTGGACGGAGACGCACTGTATAAGCGCTACCGGGACAGCGCCGTGAAAAATGGCCGCCTGGCCATGGAGGATACCCTGGGCCAGGGAGCGGCCCTCACCGGGGGCTACGGCAACTCCTACGCCCAGAGCGCAGGCCAGCAGGCCTACGCCCGGCAGCTGGATGCCCTGGCAGATCGAATCCCGGAGCTGTACACCCTGGCCATGGAGCAGTACCGGCTCCAATCCCAGGGGCTGAAGGATAAATATAATTTGCTGCTGGGGGCGGACAGCCGGGACTATGGCCGGTATACCGACTCTCTGGCCGCATGGCAAAAGGAGGCCGACCGGCTGCTGGAGGCATACCGGACCCAGCGCAAGCTGGATTACCAGACCTACCGGGACGATATCGCCGACTGGAAATGGCAGACGGAGTACGACGAGGACAAGCGCCGCTACGACCAGCAGTGGGAGGCCGCCCACCAGCCAGCCCCCCAGGTTCGGTATGTCAGCAGTGCTTCTTCTAAAAAGAAGAAGAGCAGCACACCTCCCGGCCTGGTGGGGGCGGTGCTGGGGGCCCTATCCAGCGTGGGCCTGATGAAAATGAAGAAGGGGAGCTGACCATGGAGCTGCAACTGGGCCAGGACGTAAAGCTGACCCTGGAAATCACCCAGAGCCTACAGGAGAATACCTCCCGCATCCGAGCCACCGGCCTGGCCATCCGAAACCGTACCGGAACCACGGTGGGCAGCTGCTGGCTGCTGGGCGAAATCCGGCTGGGAGGCGCTCTGGCCGCCAACCTGATTCTGAACAATGTCCAGGGCTGTAACCTGATATACTCCGATAGCTGGTACCAGGGCGGGGAGGACAGCTGGAGCGGCTACAGCTGCCAGGAGGTCACCATCCCCCACGCCGCCGACGGCACCGCCAGCCTCACCGCTGCCGCCAGCCTGCGGCTGTATACCACCGGCAACCGATTTGTGGACAGCTTCACCCGCTCCGGGGAGACGGCCCTGCCCAGAATCCCCCGGGCCGCCAGCCTTTCCGCCCAGCCCGGCCCCCTGGGGGAACCGCTGACCCTGCACCTGACCAGAGCCGCCCCCGGCTTCCGGGATACTGTGGCCTGGCAGTGCGGCAGCCAGTCCGGACTGCTGGGGGAGAAAACCCAGGCGGACACCCTGACCTGGACACCCCCCTTGGCCCTGGCCGCCCAGCAGCCCCAGGATACAAAGGTGGAGGTGACCTTTACCTGCATCACCTACGCCGGGGAGGAGACGGTGGGCACCAGCACCCTGACCCTGGCCCTGGACATTCCCGGTACGGTAACGCCGGAGGTGTCGCTGAGGGTGACGGATGCCCTGGGCTATACCGCCAGCCATGGGGGCTATATCCAGGGCCAGAGCCGCTGCCAGGTAACCACCCAGGCGGCAGGAAAGTATGGGGCCAGTATCCGGGAAATCGCCGTGACCTGCGGGGGCCTCTCCGGCACCGGGGAGCAGGTCTGCTTCGCCCTGGCCCATAGCGGCCCGGTGGATATCGCCGTAACGGTGACGGACAGCCGGGGCCGAACCGCCGCCGCCCGGGAGAGAATACAGGTGCTGCCCTACGCAGCCCCCACCGCCCAAATCACCGCCGCCTACCGGTGCACCGCCCAGGGCACACCCCAGGCCGATGGAGTGTACCTGTGCCTGGAATTTGCCGCCGGAGCCACGCCGGTGGCCGGGGGTAAGGTGACCTACCGGGTGCGCTGCCGCACCCAGGACACCGGGGAGGAACGGCTGACGGCCCTGGACAGCTATGAAAACCAATTCCAGGCCCAGGGCCGGGTGCCTGTCTCTTATACACATCT
>UROL01000278.1 GCA_900549495.1 uncultured Eubacteriales bacterium
CCCACCGGGCTGATTCCCTGCCCCCTGGGCACCCAGCGGACAAGAACCGTCAGCTTCACCGACCTGGACCGGAACGGCCATATGAACAACACCCGCTGCATGGACTGGATTGCCGACCTGCTGCCCAGCCGCTTCCACCATCACCACACCGTCACCGACTTCACCGTATGCTATCTGGCAGAAGCCAAGGAGGGGCAGGAGCTGTACCTGAACTCCTACCTGGCCGACGACGGCACCCTACAGGCCGATGCCACCGCCACAGTGGACGGCCAGCCCCACCGCATCTTCTCCGCCAAGCTGTATCTGGAAGCCATTTGAATAAAAATCCCTCACACTTTTCACAGATGGTGTGAGGGATTTTCCAATTTTGTACGTTCCTTGTCGCTGTCATTAGCCTGGTTCTTCAGGCAAATGGTAATAAAAAGAAGTAACTGCCTAAGCTCCCCAGCTCACAGTTACTTCTTTTGACCACGTTGGGGAAACCGACCTACTGGTAGCACCCCTTTGTACTTATACCATACCCCATTCTTGCCCATTTGTCAACCGTTCTGCTTTACGGGGCACGACGATTGCACGAGGAAATATTTCGTGAACAGCAGGGGTGGCTAATTGGCCGCCCGAAAGCCGGTGGGCCTGGGTGTTTTATTCTAACCGTTCGCTTTCGATACTTTTCTGGCGGCTGGTAGCCGCCCCTACGGCATCATTCTGGAAAGGGCTGCTTTGGCAGACCCAGGCGCACTGCGGTGCGCTTTTTTTGCGCCCTTTTTTCTCAGAAAAAGGAGGCCAGGCTCAGCCGGTGGGCGGCGGAAATGGCTCCCAGGCGCAAAATGGTGGCGGCGCAGAGGGAGCAGAAGTCCCCCCGCTCCTGCTCCCGGGCCCAGAGGGAGAGCATGGCAAAATTGGCCTCCACATCCTCTAAAAAGGCATGGTCTGCCAGCATGGCGCTCAGGGTGCGGGCCCTGTCCCAGTGTTCCCAGGCCCGGTGCACGGCCCCCTGGGCGGCGGAAAAGTCCCCGGCCTGGGCGGCGGACAGGGCCTGCTTCAGCTCCTGCTCCACCGGCTTCTGGGCGGCGGCCATCCCCAGCTGCGCCCCCAGGGCCAGCACCAGCAGGGCCAGCAGCAGGCAAAGGCCAATGCGAAAGCGTACCATTCAGCCCACCTCCCGGGGAATGAAAATCACCTGGCTGCCCAGCAGGGCCAGAAGGAAGGTGTCCTCCTGCCGGGCGTGGTGCTGCTCCAGGGTGCGGCGGAGCCAGGCCTCGTCCTTCCCGGACAGCCCCAGGTTTTGCCGCAGCAGGGCGCCGTCCTCAATCAGGGTCAGGGGCATTTTCTCCGGCCCCACCCGGACGGCGGCATCCCGGGCCGGGGCGGGGCGGTACTCCGGGTAGGGAAAGACGGACAGGGTGCCGTCGGTTTCCAAAACCGCAAACTGCACCTGCCGGATGTCCAGCACATCCTTCCCCCGGAGGTGGCCCATCAGCTCGTCCAGGGTAACCCGGGCCTGGCGGAGCCGGTGCTGCATCAGGCGGCCATTGTCAATCAGGGTCACCGGCTTGCCGCACAGCAGCTGCCGCAGACCGGTGCTGCGAAGGGCCAGCCAGGACAGCACCAGCTCCACCCCCAGCACCGTGAGAATGGGCACCAGGCCGGAAAACAGGGGGATGCCCCCATCCTGCATGGGGATGGAGGCCAGATTGGCCACCAGCATGGTCACCACAAATTCCGCCGGCTCCATCTGGCCAATCTGCCGCTTGCCCATCAGCCGTATCACCAGAATCAGCACCAGGTACAGCACCAGTGTCCGCAAATAGGATAAAATCACCCGCTTCACCTCATGGCAAGGATGCCCCATTTCCGGCGGAATATCCCGGGGGCCGGGGCATAGCATAGCAGTGAGCAACGAGAAAGGGAGGCTTTTCAGATGGCCAAACGGGATTGGTGGATTTTGGCTCTGGCCCTGGTGCTGGCCGGGGCGGCGGGGCTGGGGGTGCTGGGGAGCACGGTGCTGCAAGCCGGTGACCCTGATTGACAATGGCCGCCTGATGC
>UROL01000279.1 GCA_900549495.1 uncultured Eubacteriales bacterium
TCGTCGGCAGCGTCAGATGTGTATAAGAGACAGAAGCAGCTCCCCGGCTACGGCGGCAGCATGGACACCGTGGTCAGTGACCTAACCCACTATCAAAAAATGGAGTTCGGCAGTCTGGTGCTCTGCGGCACCCGGCGGCGGGCTGAGCTGCTGCAGCAAATGCTGCGGGAAAAGGGGCTCAGCTGCTTCCTGTGCATTCCCCTGAATACCCTGCCCAAGCCCGGGCAAATTCTTCTGACGGAGGGGAGCCTGCCCTATGGAATGGAGTATCCTCTGTCCAGGCTGGTTGTTCTGACTGAGGGCCAGATGATTGCCAAGGGAGAGCCCCGGAAGCGAGCCAAGAAGGCAGGTACCACCAACCGCCAGAAGCTGAATTCCTTCACGGATTTGGCCCCGGGAGATTTGGTGGTGCATGAGAATTACGGCATTGGCCGCTTCCTGGCCATGGAGCAAATCAAGGTTGACGGAGCGGTAAAGGACTATATCAAGATTGCCTATCAGGGCTCCGATACCCTGTTTGTCCCCGCCACGCAGCTTGATTTGGTGAGCAAATACATCGGCGGTGGCGGAGAGGACGCCAATGTCCGGCTGAATAAAATCGGCTCCGATGCCTGGCAGAAGACCAAGGCCAAGGCCCGGAAGGCAGCCAAGGACATGGCGGGCGAACTGATTCAGCTCTACGCCCAGCGAAAGCGTCAGCCCGGATTTGCCTTCGCAGCAGATGCCCCCTGGCAAAAGGAATTCGAAGATAATTTCCCCTATCCCGAAACCGACGACCAGCTGCGCTGCATCGCCGACATTAAGCACGATATGGAATCTCCCACCCCCATGGATCGGCTGCTCTGCGGTGACGTTGGCTTCGGCAAGACCGAGGTTGCCCTCCGGGCGGTAATGAAATGCATCATGGATGGGAAGCAGGCCGCCATTCTGGTGCCCACCACCGTCCTGGCCCAGCAGCACTATCAGACGGCTATCTCCCGGTTCCGGGGCTTTCCCGTTACCATTGACGTACTCAGCCGCTTCCGCACCCCCAAGCAGCAGGCAAAAACCTTGCAGGACGTCCGCAGCGGCTCGGTGGATTTGATTATCGGTACCCATAAGCTGCTGCAAAAAAGTGTGGAATTCAAGGATCTGGGGCTGCTGATTGTGGACGAAGAGCAGCGCTTTGGTGTCAGCCACAAGGAACGGCTGAAGGAGATTTCCAAAGGGGTGGATGTGCTGACCCTCTCCGCCACCCCCATTCCCCGCACCCTGAACATGGCGCTTTCCGGCATCCGGGATATGTCCACCATCGAAGAGCCCCCCTCTGACCGGTACCCGGTGCAGACCTTTGTCACGGAGTACAACACGGCAATTATCGACGATGCCATTCGCCGGGAGGTGGAGCGTGGCGGGCAGGTATACTACCTGCACAACCGCACCGAAACCATCGACCAGTGCGCCGGTGCCCTCCGGCGGCGGATCCCCGGGCTCAGCGTGGCCGTTGCCCATGGGCAAATGACAGAGGACGCCTTGGGGGATGTGATGCAGGCCATGGCAGAAGGAGAAATCCAGGTGCTGGTATGCACTACCATCATCGAAACCGGATTGGACATTCCCAACGCCAATACCCTGATTATCGAAAATGCCGACCGGTTCGGCCTGTCTCAGCTGCACCAGCTCCGGGGACGGGTTGGCCGCTCTACCAGACACGCCTATGCCTATTTCACCTATCGCCCGGACAAGAGCCTGACAGAGATTGCAGAGAAGCGCCTGGCTGCCATCCGGGATTTTGCAGAATTCGGCTCCGGATTCAAAATTGCCATGCGGGATTTGGAAATCCGAGGTGCCGGTAACCTGCTGGGAGCTGAGCAGTCCGGCCACATGATGAGCGTGGGCTATGATATGTATCTGAAGCTCCTGGATGAGGCCGTGCTGGAGGAGCGGGGCGAAGCGCCCAAGGCACCGGACTGCACTGCCGACCTGAATGTCACCGCCAACGTGGACAAGGATTATGTGGCCCGGGGAGAGGAACGGATGGATTTCTGTCTCTTATACACATCTG
>UROL01000280.1 GCA_900549495.1 uncultured Eubacteriales bacterium
CTCTCTGAGGGAGCTGTCAGCGAAGCTGACTGAGGGAGTGTACCCCGATGGTTCCTCTATGCCAACAGTTTACACACCAGCTCATATAAACTCTGAAATTTTTGAGCGTTTACGTTCATCGAACGACACTCCCTCAGCTTCGCTGCGCTCAGCAGCTCCCTCAGGGAGGGAGCTGGGAACGGCTTTCACCATTCAACCGGGTACTCGCTAAAATCCGGGGTTTCGGGCGATTTTCATCGCCCCTACACAACTCAGAGAATTTTGGCTTATACCATTCACCGTACTACACTCCCTCAGCTTCGCATTCGCTCAGCAGCTCCCTCAGGGAGGGAGCCGGGATGGCTTTCACCATTCAACCGGGTACTCGCTAAAATCCGGGGTTACGGGCGATTTTCATCGCCCCTACGGAAGGCGGGTTCCATTCATCGCACCGCCCGGGGACTCCAACGTTGCGGGCGATTTTCATCTCCCCTACGGGGGCTCAGAGAATTTAACTCCCGCCTAAGAAATTTACCCCTCCCGTGTTAAGGGAGGGGCTTTCTTAGGAGGGTTTCAAATTGGGCTTTTATTCGTTTACTCTGCCAGCTTAGCGCCCAGGCTGCGGCAGGCGGACAGGGCATGGTCGTCCGGGGTTTCCTGGCAGATTACGCTGTCGCAGACCAGGTCGGCCCCGGCGCTGCGGCAGGTATCCTCCCAGGTGGACATCCACTCTCCGGTGCCCCAGCCGTAGGAGCCGAACAAGGCAATGGGCTTCCCGGAGAGCTTGCCCTCGCAGGCCTGGAACACCGGCTCGAATTCCTCGGTTTCCAGCTCCTCCGCCCCCATGGCAGGGCAGCCGAAGGCGATGGCATCGAAGGCGTCTACCTGGCCGGGGTCAAAGTCGGCGGCGGCAAAGAGCTGGGCATCCCCGCCGGCGGCCCGGGCCCCTGCCTCCACCGCCTCGGCCATGGCCTGGGTGTTCCCTGTGCCGCTCCAATAGCAAATAGCAATCTTTTTCATATGTATTCAACCTTTCTGTGCACAATTCGAATGCAGCTGCCAACCGTCCGCCACCGCCCGGACGGAGCGGCGATGCCAGAAGGTTCCATTTCCCATAAGTCGTCCCAATACGGACGGCTGGCAGCCGCACCCGAAAATATTTTTTATCCGGCCACCGCCAATTGGCGAATGTCCTTGCCCCTGCGCCACTGCTGGCAGTAGATGCGGGTGCATTTTTCAAATTGGGAGAATTGCTGCCGGGCGGCCTCCACGTCTCCGTAGACCTTCCAGCAGCCCACACATTTGCAGTCCTGGGCCCTATGGACGATAAAGCCCCGGACATCCTCCGGCGGGTAGCCCAGGAACAGCCCGATTTCGTGGGGAAATTCCTCCCCTGCCCGGAGGCGGCGCATCAGCTGCACCACGCAGCGGCCAGAATCCTCGGGGTCATACCCCCGCTCCCGGAGCAGCTGCCGGGCCAGTGCGTGGCCCATGTCCAGCTGTAGCCGCCTGGGCCGGTACAGGTACAGCAGCGCCCGGCCGGTGGACAGCCGCAGGGGAACGATGCGAAGCCCCTTCCCCTGGAGCTGGTTGTTCAGCCCCCGCAGCTCCTGCACCAGCGCCTCCCGCCTGGGGCAGGGGCAGGAAAACAGGCTGCCGGTCTTTAGCCCTGCCAGAGTAGGGGCGCAGTTACGCACCAGCCATTCCTCAGACATCCCCGGCACCTCCACGCCGCAGCCACCCCTTGAGCCACAGACAGCCCCAAAGAATTCCTCCAATAGCAAGTAACGCCAGCGCCTGTGCCATAGCAATGCCTCCTTCATGCAGTTAGCATACGCTAACCAATGCGCTATTTTTTAGTTAGCCTTAGCTAACTGCCAGTATCATACACCAAAATCTTTTCGTTGTCAATACCTTTTTAGAGCCAACTTCTCACGTCTTAGCCAGTGCTCCATTGCGTGGCGCAACGAAAAATCTTCAGAGTTTTGTAGGGGCGATGAAAATCGCCCGCACGCTCCCGGTTTCCGACCGGCCGGATGAAT
>UROL01000281.1 GCA_900549495.1 uncultured Eubacteriales bacterium
GATCTACACAAGGCTATTCGTCGGCAGCGTCAGATGTGTATAAGAGACAGGTGCATGTTCGTGGCAGCCGCCGAGGGCGACGGCGACATGATCAATGGCCGTGGCGATGCCTACTGCGGTATGCTGAACTGCTCCTATAACCTGGGTATGCGCCACCTGAAGGCATACATCCCCGAGTACCCCATCGGCACCGCTGCCGAGTGCGCCCAGATGATTCGGGAGTTCGTCCCCATTGCCCGGGGCATCATCGGCCTGAAGAACCTGAAGGTCATCACCTTCGGCCCCCGGCCCCAGGACTTCTTCGCCTGCAACGCCCCCATCAAGGGATTGTACGAGCTGGGCATCGAGGTGGAGGAGAACTCCGAGCTGGACCTGCTGGTGTCTTACAACGCCCACAAGGGCGACAGCCGTGTGGCCGCCATTATGGAGGACATGAAGGCAGAAATGGGCCAGAAGGTCTACTCCGACATGCTGGAGCGGATGGCCCAGTTTGAGCTGACCCTGCTGGATTGGGCCGAGGCCCACAAGGGCGACCGGGACTATGTGGTGTTTGCCGACAAGTGCTGGCCCGCCTTCCCCGAGCAGTTTGGCTTTGAGCCCTGCTATGTCAACTCCCGCCTGGCTGCCCGGGGCATCCCCGTGGCCTGCGAGGTGGACATTTACGGTGCCGTCTCCGAGTACCTGGGGGCTTGCGTCACCGGAGATGCCGTGACCCTGCTGGATATCAACAACTCCGTGCCCCAGTACATCTACGATGAAGACATCAAGGGCAAGTTCGACTATAAGATTACCGATACCTTCATGGGCTTCCACTGCGGCAACACCCCCAGCTGCAAGATGTGCTCCGACTGCGCCGTGAAGTACCAGCTGATTCAGCACCGCCTGCTGGAGCCCGCTGGCAGCGAGCCCGACTTCACCCGGGGCACCCTGGAGGGGGACATTGCCGCCTCAGACATTACCTTCTATCGCCTCCAGTGCGACAGCGAGGGCAACCTTCGCAGCTACGTGGCAGAGGGTGAAATCCTGCCGGTGGCCACCCGCTCCTTCGGCGGCATTGCCGTGTTCGCCATTCCCGAAATGGGCCGGTTCTACCGCCATGTGCTGGTGCAGAAGCGCTATCCCCACCACGGTGCCGTGGCCTTTGCCCACTGCGGCAAGTACCTGTTCGAGGTGCTGAAGTACTTCGGCATTCAGGATATCGCCTACAACCAGCCTAAGTCCCTGCCCTACGCCACCGAGAACCCCTGGGGTTAAAATGAAAAACTGTGGGGGTGCGGATTCTGTCCGCACCCCCACAAAAGGTTTCCACCGCAAAAAGCCATACTAGTCGATTTCCATCGCCCCAAACAAACCGGTTTCCACTGCAAAACCGATACCGGGCAGGTCAGGGAACCACCGTATAGGTACCATCCCAAAGCATGGGATTTCCATCGCCCAAAACAAACCGGTTTCCTCCGCAAAACCGATACCGGGCGGGTCAGGGAACTGCCGTATAGGTACCATCCCAAAGCGTAATTGAAAAAGGAGAGGATAGCTGTGACACGGAAAGAACAAATCCACGCCTGGATGGCCGGGCGGGAAGAGGAATTTGTGGAGGCATTGGCAAAGCTGATTGCGGTGGACTCCACTCTGGCCCCAGCCGGCCCGGGCTGTCCTTTTGGGCCGGGTACCCTCCGGGCACTGAATACCGCCCTGGAGCTGGCCCGGGAATGGGGCCTGACCACCGGGGAGGACGAGGGCTATGTGGGCACCGTGGATATAAACGATTGCCCGGATATGCTCCATATTCTGGCCCATCTGGACATTGTGGGCGTAGGCGAGGGCTGGGATACCGACCCCTTCACCCTGACCCGGGATGGGGATTTGCTCTATGGCCGGGGTGTGCTGGACGATAAGGGCCCGGCCCTGGCGGCCCTGTTCGCCCTGCGGTGCGTTCGGGAGCTGGGGCTGCCCCTCTCCTACAATGCCCGGCTGATTCTGGGCACTGACGAGGAAACCGGCTCCCGGGACATTGCCCATT
>UROL01000282.1 GCA_900549495.1 uncultured Eubacteriales bacterium
GAGATCAGCCTCGGTCTCGTGGGCTCGGAGATGTGTATAAGAGACAGATCTATATGTATCCACAAAATACTTGCCTGGAATCCGACTGGAAGCTGTTTCAAAAGCGTGTTCCCGTCTGGCAGGAGCGCTATGTGGGCAGGCTGATGGAGGAATATCGTGCAATCCTGGACTCGGAAGAATCGTCTTCGGAGAAATTTTGGGCGCTGGAAAAGCGGATTCGGCAGGATAAAAAATCCCTTGGCGTTATAGTCGATATGCGCAGAAGCACCGTGCAGGTTGAACTCTTGCAAATGCTGCTTCAAGGTGTGATCCAGCCCAGCGATTTGGAAGGTTTTAGCCAGGAACTGCGGGATAGCCTGACGTTTATAATGCAGATCTATAGTGGATAAGGCGAGTGAAAGGGAAACGGCCCCGGCAGGCGATTGTGACGCTTGCCGGGGTTTGCGCATTTTTGCGAATTACATCGAAAAACTTCCGCATATGCGTAATATCAAAAGTGGACCATTACAGTCCACGGTTGATTTTCCACCTGCTTTGGGGTAAAATTAAAACCGGGAAAAAGGACGATTACAAACCTTGCTTATGCGGCAACACGCACACAAGACCAATTTCATCGTGTAACGGTGTTTCCTGACCTGCAAAGATGGAGTTCCCCAGCCTCTCTACGTGGGTGCTCGATGCTATAGGGACGTTTTGTCTATTTTATGAATTTGCTCATTTAGAGATACTAATTAATGGGGTTGAATTTAATATGAAGTATTCTGTTAGAATAATTGTACTTACTACCATGCTCGTTCTGGCTCTGTCGGGCTGCCAATTCAGCAACTCCGGCTCACAAGCGACAACAGAACCTGGCGAGTTCGCTTTGGAGGAAACCTCTCCGAATCCTATGGATCAAAATGCAATTTCTTATGTGGGTGTGGATGGCTTTTTTGTGCCCTTATCCTGGGTTGTAGAGGGACACCAGCTGCTCAGCGGTGACATTGGCCCCGTCTCCATAGCATCGGAGAATCTACTTGGTGAAGCGCCTCCTGCGGAAAGTCTAACGCAGATAGAGGCACCGGAAGAAAGCGCATTGGGCCCGATTGCATCCAACGGAACGTGGAACTTTTTCCCGGATGCGGCGCAGTATCACACCTACGGACCGGATAGCCAGCCGGATGGGCAAGAATGGACGGATTATTTTGAAGAAAAATTGGCTGCGCTGGGATATGACGGCCCTGTACTGATCCGGCAGGCAGTCCGCTTTCAGGGCGCGTCTTCAGAAGTGGCGGTGGTCACTGCCAGCAATATCACAACAAACGGAGCACAGGCATTTTTAGAGGGTTCATCTATTTGCCAGACGGAAAAGCCCGCAAACAAAGTGCCGGGTTTGTATATACTTACAGCATTATTCGTCCAGGGACAAGAGCCATTGGAAGTGTATCACCAATATGAGGAGATTTCGCCATTTGTGGGGGCGGATTATCTTCCGTGGAACCGGGATACCGGCTTTATGCAATCGTTTTCGGCCTTCCAATTTGACGTTGAGGGGATTATGACGGCATATCCCATCTATATGGACATGACCGGGGAAGCACAGCTGCGGATCATGGAGAACCAGCCTGCCTTCCTGATTGCGGATATTAATGGGGATGGTGCGTCAGAGGTGATCGCTTGTATCAATGCCCCCAGTTCTCTTATGAGTTGGTGTAAGATATTTACGTTCACATCCGGTTTCGCAGAGGAGTATCTTCATATTTCTCTCAATTAAACCGGATCGCTGCTGAACCAATTTCAAAGAAGCATGGGATGCCCAATAAAAGCAAAAAATCTCGGTTAACGCAAGGTTTTCTTTGTCGTTGACCGGGATTTTATTGTGCTTTCATTTTGCCCATGAGACTTTTATAGGCCAATAAAACAGTCAGAACCAACCCCAGGCTGGTTCGGCAAGGAAGACCACGGAGAATTTGGCCTGTCCCCGTCGGAATATCCGTGGGAAATGGAGAATAGGGTAGTGCTGAGGCTG